>JBBPYR010000136.1:0-15244 GCA_038199755.1 Ktedonobacterales bacterium
AAATACTTATGTAGTGATACTTGTAAAGGATGAAGAGGAGCAGCAATCTATGGCAATACGACAGAACGAGCTTCATGGACGGAAAAGCCGGGAAGAGTACTTTGCATTTTTAGAGCGTGATCCTGAGCATCGTTATGAGTATCTCGATGGCTACATCTATATGATGACAGGAGGTAGCCCCGATCATGCTATCATCGGCAGCAATATTGGTAGAATTCTCGGCAACCTCCTCCAAGGACGCCCTTGTATCGTCTATAACTCAGACCTCTATGTAGAATTAGCCGAGAACTATCGTGTTTGTCCCGATGTGACCGTCAGTTGTGATCCTCGTGATAGGGGTGCAAAGGACGCTATCCACTACCCATCCCTGGTTGTAGAAGTGCTTTCTCCAGGCACGGAAGCTGTTGACCGTGGGAAAAAGTCTCTGCAATATCGCACCTGCCCCACCATCCAAGAATATCTCCTGGTAAGCTCAGAATCCCCAATCATTGAGGTATTCCGCCGCGAAAAAGGCGGCTTCTGGACACTCTACACGCTCGGCCTGAACGATACTGTCTCCCTAACCCATCTCAATGTGCAATTTCCTATAATCGATGTCTATCGCAACACATCCTTCATGAGTGACTAGCATCAAAACGAAGGATTGGGACAGTGATCGTCTCCCTATCCCAATCCTTCGTTTTGGTGCTGTATTTACATTCTAGCTCTTTGACAGAACCATTCTCCTCAGATATACTTTGGAGGAAAGATAGTACAAAAGTCATTTCCTCTAAAATTTGTTTAAAGCTGATGGGTAGGAGAGAGAAATGAGTCATATATTCCAGCTTTCTGACGAGCAGTATGCTACACTTGCGGCCTATGCCGCACGGTATGCACAGACACCTGAAACACTTTTTGAGACGTGGGTGAATGAGGTAATACATAACATAGAACCATTCTCTTCCTCTAGTCTTAGCAAGCAAGAGGGACGAGAAGGTCATGAGGAAGAGCTTCTCAATCATCCACTTGTAGAAGTGGCAGGGATGTTTGCTATCGGTGAACCTAACTGGGCTGATAAACACGATGAGTACTTGGCAGAGGTGTATGGAGAAAACCATGCCGACAACCAATGATCTGTTGCCGTTGTGCCACAGGCAGCAAAACCAACGCTAAAGAGCACTGCAAGAGATAACAGCAGTGCAAATTGAGAACAGGTGACACGTCTCACTTTCATCGCGAGGCTCCTTTCATCGAACGCTCGTCATACTTCTTAGAGATATGGTTGGGAAGTGGCATGCCGCATCATATGCTTGACAACGAACACGCAATTACGCAGGTGTCTGCATCTTCCACTTGACAAGCCGCCGCTTCTGCCACGGGGTACTGCTAATGAGCTTTCACAAATTAATCCGGCCCTGTTTATAGCTAATTGCTGCTAGATTGATTTATACAAGTTCATTAGCAGTAGTTTGCCATAGGAAACGCCTAAATACTATGATATGCTTTGACATGTTACTAGACTTTCTTTGACATGTTGAGAGCATAAGTCAGCAGTAGTTTATATGAAGTGTGGTTTCCCCATTATTGAGGAAACCGCTTGACAAACTTGTGCCTACAAGTGCTAAATCAACATAACATAATTGGTTACATGCCCCCATACATAACACAGACGCTTACAACAGGTATGCTGTTCGCAAGAAGACTGGGGAAGACTGCTGTCCTGACAAAGGATGAGGCGGACAATGACGTTTCGATCTGAAAGGGAGATGGCATATGGACTTCTTTGCTGCTGACGGGGTTCGTCTTACCTATCGCATCGATGGGCAAGATGATAAGCCAACATTGTTCATGGTGAACTCACTTGGGACAAACCTACATATGTGGGATGCCCAGGTGGCACTTCTCGGTCGGGATTTGCGCATTGTTCGCTACGATAGCCGTGGTCATGGAGCCTCGGATGTTCCCGCTGGGCCATATACGATGGAGCAACTCGGACTCGACCTGCTCGCACTCCTCGATACCTTGCAGATTGAACGTGCCCATATCTGTGGCCTCTCGCTCGGTGGCGTCGTTGCCTTGTGGTTTGCTATTCACTATCCCAACCGTGTGGATCGCGCAGTATTTGCCAATACGGCTGCCCGTATTGGTACGAAAGAATCATGGGAAACACGCATTGCTGCTGTGCAGAATGGCGGTATAGCGGCGATACGTGATGCTGTGCTGGGACGCTTCCTCAGCGAGAAATTCCGCCAACACCATCCCGAAGTGCTGCAGCAGATTGCAGCAATGCTTGATGCCACCAACCCCATCGGGTATATCGGGTCGTGTGCTGCTCTGCTGGATGCCGACCTGCGCGCAACGGTGAGTACAATCCACCGTCCATCACTCATCATTGCGAGCGAACTTGATGAGTCCACACCACCGGCACTATCGGACGAACTCCACGCCGCCATCGCTGGTAGCAAGCTCGTACTGCTACCGGCAGTTGCGCATCTATCAAGTGTGGAGCAGCCCGAAGCGTTTAGCCAGCATCTACTCAGCTTTTTGTTGTAGCCGTAAGGAAAACGAATTTCAGGCTTTTTCCGTGTTCAGAGGCGTAGGGCTGAGTGACTATCATGTGCTAAAAAGTTTGGTCTCTTTAGGTTGACAAGTAATGACGACAATTTGAAAGGAGCAACACGATGCAACTCGCGTGGAAGGTTGCTGAAGGCAGCAAAGTCAGGTTGAAGGACTACGATCCCGACTTTATTGATAAGCATACGGATCGCGCACTGTCGGCAGCAGAGATAGAAAAGCTCAGCGAAGAACTCAGCGAATTGCAGCAGTTGATGGCGGCGGCGCAACATCACAGTCTGCTTATAGTCCTGCAAGGGATGGACACGAGTGGCAAAGATGGCACGATTCGCCATGTCATGTCGCATGTCAATCCGCTGGGATGCGACGTGCGTTCATTTAAGGGACCTACAACCAGAGAACAGACGCATGATTTCCTCTGGCGCATCCATCGGGTCGTGCCGAGCAGAGGCATGATTAGTATTTTCAATCGATCCCACTATGAAGATGTGCTCGTGGTTCGTGTGCATGATCTGGTGCCGGAACCAGTGTGGCGGCAACGGTATGCCGCCATTAACGACTTTGAGCGCATGCTGACCCAGAACGACACGATTATTCTGAAGTTCTATCTGCATATTGGCTACGAGGAGCAGGAAAAACGCTTGCTAGCTCGTCAGGAGGATAGAAACAAAGCCTGGAAACTCTCGTCAGCAGATTGGGCGGAGCGTAGATATTGGAATGATTATCAAAAAGCCTATGGGGATGCGCTCGCCAAGTGCAGTACGGATGAAGCTCCCTGGTATATCGTGCCCGCTAATCGTAAATGGTATCGCAATTTGCTCGTGGCGCGGACACTGGTTTCTACCATGCGCCCCTATAAGAAGGAGTGGCAAGCCAAATTAGTGGAGCGGGGAGAGCATGAAATTGCGCTTATCGAGAAGTTGCGCTGGGAAAATCCCATTGAAGCCAACGCTATACTCCATAGCTGATAGCTACTTGCTACAGCAAGCAGAGGAAGGAGCAACACGATGCAACTGGCATGGAAGGTTGCTGAAGGTAGCAACGTCAAATTGCAGGACTATGATCCCAATTTTGTTGATGAGCATGTTGATCCCGCCTTGGCAAGGGCAGAATTAGAACAACTTGGCAAGGAACTGGGTGAATTACAAGAATTGTTGGCCGCGGCCCACCGTCATAGCCTACTCGTCGTATTGCAGGGGATGGATACCAGCGGCAAAGCTGATACCATTCATCAGGTGCTTTCCCGCGTCAATCCGCAGGGATGCGAGGTGCGTTCGTTTAAAGTCCCGACACCTCGTGAGCTGGATCATGACTTCCTCTGGCGTGTACATCGCGTCACGCCGGGCAAAGGGGTCATCGGTATTTTCAATCGTTCCCACTATGAGGACGTGCTGGTCACGCGCGTGCATAACTTGCTGCCACAAGAGGTCTGGAGCAGCCGCTATGCCGCCATTAACGACTTTGAACGCTTGCTGTCTCAGCACAACATGATTATTCTCAAGTTCTATTTGCATATGAGCAATGAGGAGCAGGAAAGGCGCCTGCTGGCTCAGGAGAAGAATCAAATGGACGCTTGGAAACTCACCACGGCAGATTGGGCGGAGCGCAAGTACTGGAACGATTATCAAGCAGCCTATGAAGAGGCTATATCCAAGTGCAGTACGAATGAAGCTCCCTGGTATATCGTTCCTGCTGACCAAAAGTGGTATCGCAATTTGCTCGTAGCACGGACACTTGTTCATACACTGCGCGAATATAAAGACGGCTGGGAGGCGCAACTTGTGGAGCGTGGAGAACAAGAGCTTGCCCTGCTAGCGAAGCTCGGACACCTAGAGCAGACCGGGAACCGCAAGAGTAAACGATCATCATAAGCTCAAAGCGACCACCGATGCTTGTAATGATTGGGGCTGAAGCTGGTCCAAGAGACATCAACCTAAGAATGGCTGAGGTGGTGGGAACGCTCGTTTCAGGAGGGGCGGGGCAAACGCCCAAAAAAAGGGTTGGTATTCCCGGCACGGGCGACCCAAGGGTCCCAGCCCCGCCTCGTCCGCCGCCCCCGCCCCTACTGTAAAACTGAATCGTCCGCTTACGTTGATGTCTCTTGGACGCGCTCAAGCTGGTCCCTACAGCATTCTGTTTTATTACCAGTTTAATATGGCTTTATTTTACCATCGTTGGCCAAGCATGGAGGCATTGTATATCGTGTTATATTACTTACAAAGAGTGAGGAGGAAGGATATGGCAAGACAGACCTCAAAAGGGGTATGTGCCATTTGTCACGGTGAGTTCAGCAAGTCAGCTATGACCAGACATCTAGAGGCATGCCAGCAACGCGCAATTCCTGAAGGGAAAGCAGTAGGCCACCAGAAAGCGCAAAAGAGCAAGAAATTCCATCTTGTTGTGGAAGGTCGTGACCTTCCTCAATACTGGATGCATCTGGAAGTCACAGCCAGTACAACGCTGACAACTCTGGATCGGTTTCTCAGAGATACCTGGCTGGAATGTTGTGGGCATCTGAGTGCCTTTGAGATTGCAGGCGTTCGCTACTCCATAGACGCTGGCATGGGTGGCGACTTTGGGATGGCAGATATGGACGAAAAAAGCATGCGCGTGCAGCTGGGAAAAATACTGAGCCCAGGACAAACCGGTAGCTATGAGTATGATTATGGCACGACAACGGAGCTGCGGCTCAAAGTGATCTCAGCAGGTGAGCTGGAAAAGAAAAGGGACGCCATCCAAGTGCTTGCTCGGAATAACGCGCCGATAATTCTGTGCGATGTATGCGGTAAAGTGGCTACCAATGTCTGTTCAGAGTGCATCTTTGAGGAGAAGGGGTGGCTATGCGAGGACTGTGCCCCAGATCACGAGTGCGGTGAGGACATGCTCTTGCCGGTGGTCAACTCCCCACGTGTCGGCATGTGCGCCTATACAGGATGATGCTCATAGCGATTTTGTCCGTTCTAACTTCCTCAGCAATGCCCTGTAGCGTTCGCTGCTGGTCCATGCCGCTTTGTTTTTGAGCGCATCCTGTACCCTTTTCCTAACAAACTCCACGCGATGGCTCTATTTTACCATAGCCAACAAGCAAAGAACGCATAAGCCCTACTTCTGTTAAAACCTACCCTTGACATATTCACCCTCTATATGTTATACCTTACCTATCGGTCGGTAACAATCTAGGCTAGCGATAGAGGGAGACGTGGCAGAAAGACAGCAGCGAGACGGACGCACAACAGATACGCGCCAACTTATCCTCAAAGAGGCGGAAAAGCTGTATTACGCAGGTGGCTACGACAATATCAGTTTGCAGGTGATCGCCGATCATCTCAACATGAGTAAAGCCGCCCTCTTTCACCATTTCAAAAATAAGCGTGAGCTCTTCTACGAGATGATCCTGATGATTATCGCCCACATGCGCGCCATGTTCGAGCCAATCATCACTGGAGAGGGCTACTCGACACGAGAAAAGCTCTACCTCTGCATGCAACGGCTGGCAGAGGAGCCTACCTTCGATATCATGCGTTTCTTGCGCGAGGATTTCCCGCGCTTGGAACCAGAACAGCAGCAAAAAAGTGGCAAGGTGTGGCGCACCTTTACCGTCGAAATGATCGAGTCGATCTTTCAAGAGGGTATAGCTCGTGCCGAGCTGCGTGAACATAATGTGATGCTTTCAACCGTCCTCTTCTTAAATACGTCCATCGTACTCCCACACATTGACAATCCCATCGGGGAGCAAATGAGCGGCGAGAGCCGCGAGCAATACATCAATACCCTACTCGATATGTTATTGGAGGGACTGAACAAAAAGTGACCCGATGGCTACGCCCACACCGTCTCTTTTTTTAGGGAAAAACCTTACCGACTGATCGGTAACATAGATAAATACGGAGAAATGATACTCATGATTACGCGCATACTACACACCATCACGGACGCCGCCTCGTCACGCCGTGGCAAATTCGTGACTATGGGCCTCTGGTTGGTTCTCGCGGTCGTGCTGGTGCTGATCGCACCAAAGCTTGCAGACATCTACAATAATGCTGGCACGAGCGGCATTCCCTCGGATGCCCCTTCCACCATTGCCAGTCAACTGCAAACGAAAGAGTTTCCAGGAAGTCGCGGCACCCCCGCGATCCTCGTATTTTATGATCGCTCAGGACTGAGCAGCGATGATCTCGCAAAGGTGAAGCAGGTCAGCGATTGGTTGACCTCTGCCCAGAAACCAAGCGCAGTGACCACTGTGCTTTCGAGTACGACTGTTCCACAGGCCGCAAAACAGCTAACCTCTAAGGACAACACAACGATAACGGTGGTCGCCACCATCAAAGATAGCGCAACCACTGATGTTGTTATGCGCAATGTAGAGTCTATCCGCACCTATCTCGCGCAGGTGACGAAGAATACACCGCTCCAGGCGCACGTTACTGGACCTGCTGGAATTATTGTTGATGCGGGCCTCATCTTCGCTGGTACCGATCTTCCCCTGCTGCTGGGTACGGTTGGCCTCGTCCTTGTGCTACTCATTTTGCTCTATCGTTCGCCAATTCTGGCGTTTCTACCGCTGCTTGGTGTCGGTTGGGTCTTGCAAATAGTCAATGCCCTGCTCGGCTTCGCTGGCAAGACTGGTATATTTAGCATCAGTCAGCAAGCAACCTCTATCATGACGGTGCTCTTGTTCGGGGCAGGCACGGATTATAGTATCTTCGTGGCCTCGCGTTTTCGGGAGGAGTTACTGCTCACAGAGGACAAATATGTTGCCATGCGTGCCACCATGCGGGCCGTTGGCGAGGCCATTACCTCTAGCGCGGGTACCGTCATTCTCGCTCTCCTCACGCTGATCTTTACCTTCATCGGCCTCTATAGTTCACTTGGCCCGACACTAGCCCTTGCAGTCGCTGTAATGCTGATTGCGGGTTTGACACTTGTCCCTGCTCTGCTCGTCTGGTTGGGACGTGCCGCCTACTGGCCTTTTGTGCCGCGTTACAATCCAGCATACGTCGCGCAAGAAGAGGGAACATCGCTACGAGGTTTCTGGGGACGCCTCGGAACATGGACCGCGAAACATCGTATCGCGGCAGTGCTTTCAAGCGTGGTGCTGCTCGGCATTTTTACGTTGGGCAATATTGGTTCGCTACCAAGCTATAATTTCCTGACTGCATTCAGAAAACCGACCGACTCCGGTTCCGGCTTTGCTATCCTGCAAGATCATTTTGCTGCTGGCACACTTGCCCCTACAATTGTGCTGGTGAAACTACACGGCACATCACCTGATGCCTATCAACATCTTACGCAGATTGACGCGATCAACGTGGCCCTGCAAAAGGTGTCTGGCGTGGCACAGGTGCAGGGGCCAACCCGTCCCGATGGTAACGCGCCAAGTGTTGATCCCGCGACCCTCCAAAGCGCGATTGCCGCGTTACCGCAGAGTGTACGCACCGCTATTCGCTCAGGGCAGGCACCCGCACTCTGCCAAGGGCCACAGTGCCCACCCACCAACCCACAACAGGGGGCGATTATTGGTGCCTATGCCGCTAGCAGTCAAAATGTTTCCCCTGACAATAGCACCGTCCAATACTCGGTGATCCTGAAGGATGATCCCTATTCCGTTGCTGCCATTGACCGTATTGCACCGCTGCGTGATGCGCTCAACAACGCACTGCATGATAACCACTTGGGTAGCAATGATGCTACAATCGGCGATCCCTACTACGCTGGACAGACCTCCTTGTTGGCTGATACCGCGCAATATAACCAGCATGACACGCTACTCATCGTACCTACAGTATTGTTGCTGGTTGGCATCATTCTCGCCTTGCTCTTGCGCAGCCTGATCGCACCGCTCTACCTACTCGGTGCCGTCACGCTCAACTACTACGCCGCGATTGGCCTCTGTGGTTTTTTCTTTCAGCGTATCGAAGGTCAGGACGGTTTCAATTATGCCGTTCCCTTATACACCTTCATCTTTCTCGTCGCCCTCGGTGCCGACTACACCATCTTCCTGATGTCGCGTGTGCGTGAAGAGGGACAACGCCACGGCCTTGAGCGCGGTGTACCCTTTGCCGTATCGCGCACCGGCGGTGTGATCACGTCTGCTGGCCTCATTCTGGCGGGCACCTTTGCCGTGCTCACGACGCTCCCGCTCAATATTCTGTATCAATTTGGCGTCTGCGTCGCCGTTGGCATCCTGCTCGACACCTTCATCGTGCGTGGCCTCCTCGTGCCAGGCCTAGTCCTGCTCCTCGGCAAGTGGAACTGGTGGCCCAGCCACCTCGAATCTCTCCCCCTTGCCAAGGCAGACATAGAGCCGCAGACGACCCTCGCCACGAAGACCGAAGTGTAGTCGAAGCAAATGAAGAGGTGCAGCATAATCCTGAAAAACATCATCATCGGTTGGTACAATACGCCAATATATTGCAAACAAACCCTACACGCAGACCGTCCCCAGCAGCAGTGAAGCGCGCTTCGCTGCTGCTGGGGACGGTCTTGCGGTCGCCATGCCACAATTTGATCGCACCTTGGGGGCAGAAACGCCGTCGTAGGCAAAAGGGCGCGATAAAACGATATTGACGAAATAATCGGGGAATCAAACAGGCTGAATGGGCTCTGCATCCTCGCGGGGGAAAAGCAGGAGTGCAGAGGACGCAGTCCTTTGCCGGAGCCTGGGGTGTCCCAGATTCCTTTCCCAAATCCCCTTAAAGGATGAAGAACCGCGTTTTAGCATATCTGGTTGTTTTTATGTACGTATGGTACACTGAGTTCACACAAGGAGGGAATACATGGCCGCAGATCCGCATCGCCTCTTGATGAGTGTGGAA
Source organism: Ktedonobacterales bacterium (assembly GCA_038199755.1). Lineage (GTDB taxonomy): Bacteria > Chloroflexota > Ktedonobacteria > Ktedonobacterales > Ktedonobacteraceae > JBBPYR01. The sequence continues at coordinate 9,369 of JBBPYR010000136.1, forward strand.
GAATATTTGGAGCTTGACCGCAATAGCCTGAATGCCCACTATGAGTACATTGATGGCATCGTTACCATGTTAGCAGGTGGCACCACCAATCATTCTCGCATCCGCATCAACGTGGTCAGTCTCCTCAAGACAGCCTTACGCGGTAGCCCTTATGATGTCTTCAACTCTGATCTGCGCGTCAGCATTTCCAGCGAACGCTATGTTCTTCCCGATGCTTCAGTCAGTTGCGATCCCGAGGATCTCAAAGGGGAGAACGATATCATTTACTCGCCCTGTATAATTGTTGAGGTGCTTTCTCCCTCGACAGAGGCGACCGACAGAGGGAAAAAGTTTCGCTACTATCAGGGTTGCCCTTCTATTCAGGAATATGTACTCATCAGCACGCAAGAGCAAGCCGTCGATGTCTATCGGCGAGCTAGTGATAACCTCTGGACACTTCACCCGTTCGGACCCGGCGATGAGATAGAACTAAAAAGCATCAATGTCAGAATGCTTCTTGAAGCCCTTTATGAGAATGTAACGGTGCCGAGAGAGAATGCTTAGCCTACGAGTTAACAAACTCAGCAGCTAATGCAGCTAAAAGAGAATGTATATGTACTATAATACGTATGGTGATGTATGTTCAAGAAGCCAAGAAAGCAGAAGGTCTCTATGGAATTACACTTGCAGGTTCCTGAGCATTTAACAGGGAAGCGTCAGCAACAGTTAGAGGCACTCGCCTTTGAGTCTCTGGTCATACGACTCTACGCATTGGGCGAACTCTCTTCAGGGGAGGGAGCGACACTCTTAGGTTGCACAAGGCGAGAGTTTTCTGCTTCCACTCCTAATTTTACCGAACCAGCTATTCGCTAAAGACAGCACTTTAGCCAGAGGTTTATGACCTAGTATTCCTGAGAACTCACTCACTCTTCTTCGTCATCGAAGACCAATCCTCGGTAAAACTCTGCAATCTCGATTTGTATCTCGATACTGAGCAGATCAACGGTCTCACCAGGTCCGTAATGGCGATAGAGCCAGGCCTTAGGGTTGGTAGGATTTTGCTCATTGCGTTGCCAAACTTCGACATATTGTGCGAACTGGCTGACCAAGACGATTTCCTGAATTGTTTGCTGGCTCTGATAGGCTTTAAACTTTGCTCCGCGATCTTTGGTTTCGGTGCTCGGAGAGAGCACCTCCACGACGACGCGAGGCGATTCTATGAGTGTATTATCTGATCTACTATCAGCCATATCACAGGAAACCGTTGCATCAGGATAAACAAAATGAGGTTTTCCATCTCTCTTGACGGCAAGCAATACCTGGACATCTGCCCCGAAGACGGTACAGGAGCGAGATCGAAAGCGCATATCTAACGCGAATCGTGTATTATACGCAATCCGATCATGAGCAACACTTCCGCCGCTCATCATGTAAGCAATACCATCAATGTATTCATATTTGCGGTCGAGAGAGAGTCGCTCAAGTTGGCGATATTCCTCTTCTGCCATCTTCTTACCAGGACGATGCCACATAAGCTGTCCGTGCTCTTTGTGTGGATTTGTTGCCATTCCTCGCCCTTTCCAAGAACAATGCTTCGGTATCGAAGTGCCTGCTTCACTACTCCTTGAGAATGGTCATGCCTTGGCTTTCAGCGTTTTATCGCCTTGTGACGGAGCAATTGAGGGGCAATCTCATTTTTCAAGTATAGCATATGCAACTCCTTTCCGGCAATTTTACTGGAATTGTGAGCAGAGCTTTTGCCTTGTGCTTGGTGTAGAAGTGGGATTCGCCGTGGAAGTGGCTGTAAGATGTTTTAGGCGGCGAAAGGGCAGGAAGTTCTCCGCTTTATGCTCAACCAGGGAAGACGTTTTTCTAATCCCAACAAGCGAAACATAAGCGGATTAAATCCCTTTCCTTACTGTATTATAACTTGTATGGATCGTCTTTGTGCGAGGATGCATAGAGCCCAGCATCTTTTCAACTCAACTTGACATTGAATGTATGCTTGCTTACAATAGACTCAACTGAGAGATTATTGGCGAGGTGCAGAGGTTATGCTTGTAGATTTGACAGGACACCAACTAGACTGGTATCGTTTGAAGAAACGCTTGGGCGAAGGCACATTCGGTACGGTCTATTTGGCGGATGACTTGCGTCGCAAGCGAGAGGTAGCGATCAAGGTGGTAGACCCTGCCACAACGACACAAGACCAATTCTATCGTGAGGTCAACGAATTGGTTCGTCTGCGTCACCCGCATATTATTCCTGTCATTGGCTTTGGCGTTGCGAATAGTATCCCCTACATCGTGATCGAGTATGCTCCCGGTGGTTCGCTGCATACTCAGCATCCCTGGGGGACACAACTGCCACTGGTGACTGTCGTGAGCTATGTGACGCAAATTGCTGCGGCCTTGCAACATGCGCATGATGACCAATTACTACATCGCGATGTCAAGCCAGACAACGTCCTGATTGGAGCGACTGGCGACGTGCTGCTGGGGGACTTTGGCATTGCGACGCTTTCCAAGACAGGTCTGGTGGATATCAACCAGCCGCTTCCTTCCTACAGACCTGGTGGCACGCCCTATTATATGGCTCCAGAACAATGTCAAGGGAAGCCCGAGAAAGCCAGTGACCAGTATGCGTTGGCGATTATGGCCTACCAATGGCTTGTGGGCAAGCCGCCCTTTTATCAGGGGCAAGCCATCAATATCCAATACCAGCATGTATACATGTCCGTGCCTTCTCTTCGTGCCAGTGTGCCGACGCTCGATGAGCGTGTGGAAGCAGTCATCATGAAAGCGTTGGCGAAAGACCCAAACGCACGTTTCGTCTCGGTAGAGCAGTTCGCTCTGGCTCTCAAAGAGGCAAGCACAACTCCCACCATAGGAACTCGTGTTTTGGTCTATAGAGGGCATAGCACTGGCTATATCGTTGGCGTCTGGTCGCCTGATGGTCGGCTCTTTGCCACAGGGGGAGCAACGGGAATCATCGACGTATGGAATGCGGCAACCAATGAGCGAATTTGGCAGCGTGACGAGTTTGTCGGTTCGGTCACGTCGTTAGCATGGTCGCCTGATGGGAGTCGGCTGGCCTCCGGCTCGAATGATCGGAGTGTGCAGGTGTGGGAGGCGAGCGGTGGTCAGCTGCTGTACACGTACACTGGTCATTCTTCCGTTGTGAGATCGGTAGCATGGTCGCCTGATGGGAGTCGCTTGGCCTCTGGCTCTTTAGATAACACCGTGCAGGTGTGGGAGGCGAGTAGTGGTCGGCTGCTGTACACCTACTCCGGCCATTCTTTGTATGTAAACGGGGTGGCGTGGTCGCCCGATGGAAGTCGGCTGGCTTCTGCTTCTGCTGATCAGAGTATGCAGGTGTGGGAGGCGAACAGTGGTCGGCTGTTGCGCACATACACCGATCATACCTCTGAGGTCACGTCGGTGGCATGGTCGCCTGATGGCTTGCGGCTGGCCTCTGGCTCCTGGGGAGTCGTGTTGGTCTGGCAAGAAGGCTAAACAGTAGGTTATTGCTCTTTAGTGTGGTGAGAGAGAGTTGAATTAATCTTCAACCCCTGCCACCATGCACTAGGTTCCGTATGAATACACGCCTCAGCAAGCTTTTTCGCGGTAGCCGTTTGCAAGCCTGCAGAGCAATTGTTAATCCAATCCTGTGTATCGGCATAACCTTGAACTTGGTACTCTATTGCCTGGACAATGCATTCTAAAAGGTCGGCGTCTCGTGCAACCTTTGCTTCAAGTGATGTTCTTTCCTCATAATCATGAAACAGTGCCAGAATGTTCTCGGCAATCTCCTGTGGAAGTCGTTCCACCTGTTCTGAGACTGCCAGTTCTTCGCTCACTTCTGTATGGATGTAACGTTTTGCAACGCGGTGGAGATCCATGTCTTTGCTGCTTTTATCTTGTGCTCACATTGATGCCTGTAACATTAGCTAACGTGAGTGTCTGCCCATAGATTTGGCTTAGTCCTCGTAACGTTTTATTAGCCGTGCTTCGGAGCACTGCATCTCCAGCCTTCATGCGAATAATAGTACGTTCATTTATTCCTGATAGGCGAGCCAGTTCCGCTTGGGTAGCTGGCATATTTTCTAGTAACTTTGCAAAATCATGCATTTCTATTGCCACTAATAAAGTCCTCACATTCTATTTCATCCCGTTCAATATTTCGTGTCTAATATATCATACTTCATACTTGCATACAATCAGCACGATTATAGTTGACAAGTCACGACAAAAGTGGTATATACTACTTAAAAGCTGATGAATTTGTGAGGAGAATAGTATGGCTCAACAAAAAAATACAGATGAGGGCATTACCTCTGTGGTTGCTGGCTATGTACGTCGTTCCAGTGAAATGCAAAAAGATAACTACAGCATCGACGCGCAAAAGCGGGCCATTAGCGAGGCGGCGAAGTTACGCGGTTTGCCCGAGCCGATCTTTTTTGAAGACGACGAACGAAGCGCACGTGGGGAGCAAATCGCCAATCGCCCCGAGTTTAAGCGGCTCCTCGACTATGTTCAAGCCAACCCGGGAAAGGTGATTGTGTTTGTCCATACGCTTGATCGCTGGTCACGCAACGTCATGGTGACGCTGCAAAGTTTCCGTATCCTATCGCAGAGTCGGACCCCATTCATTTCGCTCTCAGAACACATCGACTACTCAACCCCCGAAGGCATGCTCCAACTAACCATTCTCGCGGCATTTGCCGCCTACTTCTCGGATATGCTCGCCAAGCACACCAGTAAAGGCAAGGAGGAGCGGGTGGCCCAGGGACTCTACAATGGAGATATTCCCTTTGGATACCGTTCGACAGGTCCGAAAACTCCGCCTGAGTTTGATCCCGAAGAGTACCCTGGTTTGCCTCTACTTGGTGAACTCCGCATGAAAGGAATAGAGGCTGATAAGATTGCAGATACCCTCAATGAGGCAGGGTATCGTACTGGAAGTAAGCGTTTTGGGGCCAGGCTCTTCAACAAGGATACAGTAACTGCTATGCTGCGCAATGATTTTTATGCGGCATTTATGCCAGGTGATGATCGAGGAACGGTCAAGTATAAAGCACAACGTTTTCGTGGCTTGCATCCAGCCGCTTTCACCTATGACGAATGGCAACGGATACGTTCGATGACGCAATCCATGTACCATGCGAGTACTCGTACCGAGACGGTCAAGCATATCTATCAATTTGCAGGCTATATTTCCTGCACTCATTGTGGCTTAAAGTTGCGCTGTGATACAGGCAATACGCCCGACAATCGGCGGCAATACTATAGGGATGCAGCCAAGGCACGCCGTATTCCGTGTCCCGCTGGCGGTAACTTAATGGTACACATCGATATGGTTGACGAGCAGTTTGGTGAATTGCTCAAGCGTTTGGTGTTGCCAGAGAATTGGCGCGAGACTATCCGACGCAATATGATGGCTCAGGCATTCAATGCAGGAGTCACTCTCGAAAACGTGGAGCGTGAGAAAGAGCGCCTCAAACTCAAAAAAGTACGCACGATCAAACTCTACAAAGATGGTTACATTGAAGAGGAGGAATTTCAGGGAGAGTTGGCAGCCATCGAACTCGCGCTCAGGCAATTAGATGCACCTGAAGTAGATGGAGTGACATATGCTGAGGTAATTGAGGCGGGGGAGCATATCCCTGGCATGGCTGCATTGTGGGATGTGGCGACCGTTGAGGAACGCTACGAGATGGTGACGATCTTCTTGGAACCGGGTGGTCTCTACTACGACCTGGAGAACAAGGTCATTGCCACAATAAAACCCCGCCCAGCATTTCTTCCTATTCTACGGATGCTAGACGGGGTCAAGGAGTTCGACGAGACCAGAGTCTGTTGGTAACAGAACACTGGTGCGACCGGAACCGACGGGAT
>JBBPYR010000137.1:0-74591 GCA_038199755.1 Ktedonobacterales bacterium
AACAGAAACAATTGAAACTTGCACCCCGCTTTATGCATATGGTATACTTGGAGAAACTCAGTATGTCTTTGCTTGGAAGGTAAGTGCTCACACAGTACTGAGCAATCCGTGACAGGCAACCACAGAAAGGCGTCTGCACATGGCTATTAGGAGTGACGACCTACACCGCAACCTTCAACATCTTACTGGAATGTTGACCACGCATGAAGCCGCAAAGCAACTGGACCTGAGTTACTGGCACTTTATGCATCTTGTGGAAGCAGGACGCATACCCGGTGTGCGTGTGGTAGATCGCTGGCTCTTCTCTCCTGATGACCTTGATGGGTACAGACGTAGTAAATACGGCGTACTAGAAGATATGGCACGAGCTGCCTTAACGCAACCAACCATCGGCCTGACAGCAAAACAAGAAACCATCTGTCGTTACCTCATCGATAATGAGCGACCATCCGAGATAGCCCGCAAACTGCAACAATCACGGCAGGCAATTCACTCACAGATCACCCTCATCAAAGAAAAAGTCTCTCGCAGCCAGACACCCAAACCTCCGAAGCCACCCAAAGACAAAGCGCAGACCCCCTCGGCTAAACGTCTTCCTCGCAAACGCCGGAATCCCCTCTAAAAATAAAAACCGTAACAGCGCGTAAATGCTGTAGGGACCAGCTTCAGCGCGTCCGCAGCCTGTTGGCGAAACGCTCCTCAACGGGTACGGGACGCGCTGAAGCTGGTCCCTACAGCATGGCGATTGGCATCGTTACCATTATGGCAAGAGGGATGGCTCTATCAGGGGCGCGAAGATTGGTATGCGGTCCGCGAAGGCACGCAATAGGCCATAGTTTCCGGCGAGCATCATATCCCCATGCGGCACCGCCTCATAAGGCTTCAAGCGAGAACCGCGCAAAAGCTCTCGGCGCGGCCCTGTAACTGACAGAAAAGGGAAAGGATGTTCCGAGCCACTTTGCTGCTGTAATATCAATGCGCCATGCCCACTATCGTTGAAGACGTCATCGTTTGCAAGTGTGCCAGCGGCGAGTTTTTCTAGCAGCTCTTCTAAGCGTGCCTGACTGATTTCCCCAGTGTGATGTTCAAAAATACCGACAATGCGCTGCTGCACCATGTGAAAGGCCAGCGTGTGGAAATTGCCGATGTTACATAGTAAGCTCTCGTGTTGCGCACGGACAAGCGCATCCTCTAAGCCGCCGAGGGCAGCTGCCGAGCCGGTGTCCATCAGGAGCAAGGGGGCATGAGCTTTAGAGCCGCTCATCTGCAAATAGCGTGCGGCACTACTGGCTACCGCCTGCAAGCGTGTTAATTCTGGCGGAATATCCTCGGCGAGATAGGCAAACGAACTGGGGATGGGGCTACGCTGCACCGTTTTCGCGATAAAATCGAAACGGAAACGGCGATCACTTATGCCCGGAGGTGCAGCACCATGATCGAACGCGGCCAAGGCAAGCGCGTCCACCTGTGGGTTGACATCAAACGCCTGTAACGCGGTAATGATAGCTTGCGCGTTAAAATCTTGTAGCTCGACATGCACAAGGTCGCCACGCGCTATACGTCGTGCCGCCTCTTCATCATCGATAATTTCAAAGCCCATCTTTTCTACCATCGTTAAGTCATCATCGAATGTGCGTGCGGCATCCGGCGTCACAGCTACTGAATAGCCCGCTAAGGCGTGATCGCGGGCCGCCCAATGACTGGGGCCACCGCCCATCGTTACACCTGTCAAAATAATTGCCTGGCCATGCTCGGTCGCATGTTTAATACGCTCGGCAACAATCACTGTGGGAGAAGGCATAACGAGCTTGAAACAGTTCTCAATCGTTTTGCCGCTCTCGAAAAACAAGATATCCTGTGTTCCGGTGCCAACATCGACCGTCAAAATACGCAGCGGTGCAGCCATAACATCCTCCTCCGTTCGTTTACTTACTATGAGCATAGCACATTTTTCATATGTTGTAACAATTCGTGTCTGTTTTGTCACTACTATACGTATTATATATACTTCACAGTAGGGATGTCTCTGATGAGCACATCCTTTATCTTACCAAGAAATTTGTTGGCAAACAGGATGCCCATGAGGGGGCATCTTTACTACGAGGACAGCGATTATGCCAGATGAACAGATGAACACCACGCTTACTCCTTCTCGCTACTTGCCTATCGAGGATTATGCTATCATTGGTGACCTCCATACTGTTGCACTTGTTGGTAAAAATGGCTCAATTGACTGGTGCTGCATTCCGTGTTTTGACTCCCCCAGTGTCTTTGGTGCCTTACTAGATGCAGATAAGGGTGGTTTCTTCCGCATTTGCCCGACCAATCTATCACAAGTTGTAAAGAAGCAAATGTACCTTCCAGAGACCAATGTATTGATGACACGCTTCTTAACGGTCGATGGTGTCGCCGAAATCACCGATTACATGCCCATTAAACAGGCAGGCACAGCTGCTCATCAACACCATATTGTTCGTTCAATACACATGGTTCGGGGAGCAATGCCGTTTGAAATGATCTGCCGACCGGGATTTAACTACGCACGTGACTCACACATTGTGCGGCTCTCAGCGGAAGGTGCGATTTTTCATAGTGACCATTTTACGCTCGGTCTGGCGTCGGCGATTCCACTGGTGGAAGATGGACAGGGCGGTGTGCGCTGTAGTTTCACCCTACAGGTTGGCCAATGGGCACACTTTGTGTTAGAAAGTGCGAAGGATCAAGAGCTTACCCCCTCTCACATTGCACACCGCCATCTGCAAAGCCTGTTTATGGACACGGTACACTACTGGCAAAGCTGGCTATCACAATGTAAATATCAAGGACGTTGGCGTGAGATGGTGCATCGATCTGCACTCGTTTTGAAGTTGCTCACCTATGCTCCAACTGGCGCGATTGTTGCAGCCCCCACCACCAGTTTGCCAGAAACAATTGGAGGAGCACGCAACTGGGATTATCGTTACACCTGGCTGCGTGATGGTGCCTTCACCATCTATGCCCTCCTTATTCTCGGCTTTACCAATGAGGCCGAAGCATTCATGGGATGGTTGGATGCACGTTGCCACGAACTCAAAGAAAATGGCTCATTGCAACCCATGTATACTATTACGGGTAGTCATGATCTGCCAGAATTCACGCTCGATCATCTTTCCGGGTATCGCGATAGCCGCCCAGTACGTATTGGCAACGGAGCCTATAAGCAAAAACAGCTTGATGTGTATGGCGAATTGATGGACTCGGTGTACCTCTTTAATCGCTATAAAGACATCTCATATGACCTGTGGCACAATCTACGCCGCCTGTTGGACTGGCTAGAGACGCACTGGCAAGAGCCAGATGAAGGCATTTGGGAGGTGCGCGGTGGCCCCAAACACTTTTTGCACTCGCGTGTGATGAGTTGGGTCGCCTTTGATCGCGCACTACGTATTGCTCGACATCGCGGTTTACCTGCTCCTATGGCAGAATGGATGCGCACCAGTGCAAACATTTATGAAGAGATCATGCAGCAAGGATGGAATGCCAAGGCCCAAAGTTTTGTTCAATACTATGGAAGTGATGCGATTGATGCCAGTGCGTTACTTATGTCACTCACAAAATTTAGTGGGCCAGCAGACCCGCGTATGCTCCACACTATTCAGCGCATCAGGAAAGAATTGTCCAGCGACTCGCATGTCTACCGCTATGATCCCAAAAAGGCGGCAGATGATGGTCTGGGCAGTGCAGAAGGAACATTCAGCATGTGCAGCTTCTGGCTGGCAGAGGCGTTAGCACGTGCGAATCAGCTAGAGGATGCGCGCCTCATTTTAGAGAAGATGCTGACCTATTCAAACCATGTCGGTCTCTTCGCGGAAGAAATCGGGCCGACAGGTGAAGCTCTCGGCAATTTTCCACAAGCATTCACGCATTTATCGCTCATCAGTACTTGTTATAACATGGATAGGGCCTTAAACGGGACCTTACACGGCTAACGCCTTGCCGAATAACGAAACAAGGGGACATTCAGTCCATGTGCTTGACGTTCTGATGAGGAACAGTTACAATGGATAAAGGAATTTGTCGGCCAAACAGGGCGTCATGAATGTCTTTATCCAGTCAAGCAGGGCGTCACATCCTGACCCATCCTGCCAACGCACTCAGGCAGGATGCTAGGAATCATGAATGTCGCCCAACATTATCCAGCGGGCGTAAACAGCCGTCCGTTTTTTTGTGCAATTTTAAGGAGTCTTGATTAAGCATTATGATGCAGGTTTTAAATACTACTATGACGCAAACAGAACATCTTATACGACGTACCGACATCCGAAATGTTGCTATTATTGCTCACGTCGATCATGGCAAGACAACACTCGTTGATGGTCTATTGAAGCAGAGCCACATCTTCCGTGAAAATCAGGATATGGGCGAGCTCATAATGGATTCCAATGACCAGGAGCGCGAGCGCGGCATTACTATCCTGGCAAAGAATACAGCCATTATCTATCGTGGTACAAAGATCAACATCATTGATACCCCCGGCCACGCGGACTTCGGGGGCGAGGTGGAACGTGTCCTCAACATGGCCGATGGCTGCATTTTGCTCATTGATGCCGTTGAGGGACCAATGCCACAAACCCGCTTTGTGCTACAAAAAGCGTTGGAACTAAACCTTCAACCCATTGTGATCGTCAACAAGATTGATCGCCGCGATGCCCGTATCGAGCAGGTTGTTGAGTGGACGAACGACCTCTTCTTAGAGCTAGCAACGCGTGATGAGCACCTCAACTTCCCCATACTCTATGCTATCGGGCGCGATGGTGTCGCTATGTACCATCCCGATGACGAGCGGATCAGCCTGGAGCCGTTGTTTGAAACCATCATCAACACCATTCCCGCACCCTTGGTTGATAGCAACGCACCATTGCAGATGTTGGTAGCTGCCCTAGACTATGACGACTATAAAGGCAAGTATGCTATTGGTCGCATCGTGCGGGGTCGCCTCGCTCCCAATACCTTCGTGGCACGTATCAACCGTGACGGCGTTGTCTCACGGCAAAAAATCAATCTCGTCATGGGCTACAAGGGCTTACAACGCGTAGAGTTATCTGAGGCTCTGGCAGGCGATATCGTCGCATTGACCGGGATCAGTGACGCGAACATTGGTGAAACGATTGCCGATATTGATACACCAGAAGCACTGCCCGCCATCACCATCACGGAGCCAACCCTGAAAATGACCTTCGGCGTGAACAGCAGTCCCTTCGCAGGACGCGACGGCAAATTCTCCACCTCACGCCAGTTACGGGCGCGTCTCTATCGCGAGCTGGAGACCAACGTCAGTCTGCGCGTCGAAGACGGTAGTACGCCAGACGAATTTGTGGTTTCGGGTCGTGGTGAGTTACACCTTTCCGTGCTTATCGAGGCCATGCGTCGTGAGGGCTACGAATTCCAGGTTTCACGGCCAGAGGTCATCACGCGTGAAGTGAACGGTAAGCTGCTAGAGCCTATCGAGCAACTGGTTATTGATACCAAAGATACCTTCATCGGTGTCTTGACTGAAACGCTGGCTGGTCGTAAGGCACAGTTGAGCAACATGACCAACGATGGCGCGGGCAATGTACGTATCGAGTACAGCATTCCCACACGTGGCTTGATCGGTTTCCGCAACGCTTTCCTGACCCTCACAAAGGGTAACGGAGCCATGAGCAGCATTCTGATCGGCTTTGAACCCTGGATGGGCAAGATGGGCTCGAGCCGCATGGGTGCGCTCGTCGCCTCCGAACAGGGCTCGGCCATGACCTATGGCCTCAACAACGCGCAGCAGCGCGGCGACACCTTCATTGAGCCAGGAACACAGGTCTATGGTGGCATGATTATCGGCCTCAACTCGCGGCCCGATGATCTCGTCGTCAACATCTGTAAAGAGAAGCAGAAGACGAATATCCGCTCCTCCACTTCAGATATCTCGGTGCGCTTGACGCCGCCGACGCTGATGAGCCTTGAGCAATCACTCGACTTCATCAACAATGATGAACTGGTCGAGGTTACGCCCCAGCACATTCGCTTGCGTAAGAAGTTCCTCACGCAGAATGAACGTGCCCGCAATCGCGAATCGGAATAACAACAAAAATATCGGCACGGGCTAGCAGCCTGTGCCGATATTTTTGTTTATAGCAAACCTTCACTACAAATAATACGCGGCGCTTCATCCTCAGCAGCTAGCCTGTTGCGATCATGAACCCAATCGCGCATATTATGCTGAAAGTAGATTTGCCCCAGGCTTTTGAGTAACTCATTGCCGTTCATGCTGTTCTTGCGCAAAAAATTCAGTTCACGATTAATAGCGGTGGTAATTGGGCCACGAAAGGCTTTTTCCAGGACGTTGATTTGTGCCTTCTCGTCCTCACCTATAGTAAGGCGAAATAATTCGCGCAATTCACGTAAGATATAGCGTTGACTCTGTGTGAGCGATAAGGTATGCTCACGCTCTGACTGCCGATGTTTCACCTCTTCCAGGAAACGCCGTTTTACACGCATAACAACTTTGTTGTATGTCGCGGGTAGCGGAGCCTGCACCGTTTCAGGAGTAGCTTTAATCATACCGAGAATACGTGGAATATCGCGTGAGACGATCTGACCATGCTCATCCAGCAAAAACATTTGTTGGTAACGACCAGCCTGACAAAAGACATATAGACCTGGCTTGCTGGCATACTTTGCCCCGCGGATACCATCTTGCAAACTTGCAATACGCTCGTATTCAGCAGGATACTCTTTACGAAGTTGCCGCATGATCTCTTCGGCTTCATTTAGGTCAAGGAACTCCTCATCCTCTTCAAACAAGCTCAGTTGATTGCCCTTTTTCTCATAAATCGCGTACATGGCCTCTTCATTTAATTGCTCGGTGCGATCAAGAATGGCAGCGTCTTCCCCAATAGTGTTATGTATCTCCTGAATACGGTAATGAAGCTTCTCGCGTAAGCCCAGGTTTTTTTCAATACCTGTTTCTGGCAAGAAGTTCAAGCCATACACGGCACTATGTTCGCTCCCGATTCTATCGATACGCCCGAAACGCTGAATAAGCCGCACAGGATTCCAGTGTAGATCATAGTTGATGATGGTATCACAGTCCTGCATGTTCAAGCCTTCGGCCAGCACATCAGTTGCGATCAGTGTCTGTAATTCCGTTTCGTTGCCTTGCATAACATACTCAGGGTTTGAGCGCGGAGCAAATCTACCAACGATACGCGCTTTGTTTTTATCACCGCTATAGATCACCTCTATATCGCTGCGTTCCCGACCAGGGTTGAGATTTTCAAAGAGATAGCGAGCAGTATCAGCGTATTGTGTGAAGATGAGCCTTTTACTCTCTTGTAAGGGAGCCATTGCGAGGCGTTTCTTCAACGTCTGTAGCTTTGCATCTTGTTCGGGCGCAATCGGCCCGACCAGAAACAATATCTTCTCTAGTAAGCTGATATCATGCTCTATATGTTGGCGTAAGCGCGCAATATCAAAATCTTGCGCTTTATAGCGTCCCGATACTGCGCGTAAGGCATCCAATAGATCGGTCTCTTCTGCGTAGTCAGACTCGTACAAAATTGTTTGTGCATCGTCTCCGGCGGGCACGATACCTTCAGCGAGTGCGAGCAGAAAGGCACGGTGAATCTTCAAGAGGCGGCGCACAGTCTGCTGAAAGGCATAGACGCTGGACTCGAAGCGTTTAAATAAAAGCACGCGAATGAGACCGCGCATGTTTGATCCCGCCCGTTGCAGAGTGGTATATGGTTCGTGTTTTTGCTTGTTTTTGACAACGTAATGCCATAAACCATAGCGCGCATAGGTCAGTTCGTCTGTGGGTGGCTCTATTGGTATGCCTTTGCGTGGCATCCCTACATAGTGGCGGAGTTGCTGGTAGAGTCCTTTATAGGTTTCCTCAATGCTATATTCGATGGTTTCCAGTGAACGTTGTGGAAAAAACTGGTGCCTGCCACCCACAATCACATAGGCTCGCTTGTGACCATCGAGATACTCACGAAACTGTGCCGGGTCGAGTGCTTGCTGCGTCAACGAATCATAGCCATACCAGCGCAAAATGTGATTACGTGTGCGACGTATCAAGATGTTTGTAAGCAGGTCGGGTAGTTTGCGCTCACCCTTCTCGATGAGGCGGAAATACTCTTTCAAATTAGGTGGATCTATCGGCAAATCGGTTTTGTCGTCTTGATGAAACAACTTTATTTGCGCGTAGACATCCCAGGCACTTTTATTGCGCGGCGTGGCGGTCAAGAAACAGCACCGTCGTCCGGTAGCAAGGAAGGTTTGCACGACTTTATAGCGTTGCGTATCGGCATTACGCAGGTTGTGGCTCTCGTCTATCAGCACAAAATCGCGGTCACGGTAGCGTGCATCCTTCAAGAGCATGTTGACCGCACCCTCTTCATCTTCGCGCAGGTAGCCCATCGAGAGTACACGTGCATTGAGTTGATACACTTCATTTGTGCGCTCCCACATCTCAATCAGTGGTGCAGGACAAATGATGAGCGGTCGCGCATGTTCCGTGCGTTCAAAATGTTTGACGATAGCCGCACCGATATAGCTCTTGCCCAGACCAACCACGTCGGAGACAAACGCACCGCCATAGTCACGAATGATCTGTACCGCCTGTCGCACAGCCACTTTTTGAAAATCAGCCAGACGCGTTGTGATCTCGTCGTCCCACAGGATATCTGATTCCTGATCACCGCCCTCAATGCGATCTTTCACCAATGTGTACAGTGTCTTCATGTAGATATCATAGGGGCGTGCTGGCGTCGCCGCCCAGGATTGACGCATCTCTTGCATCAGCGACTCATCAAAATCCTGCGACTCAGACCACAGTTCATCAAACCAGTGCGTCAATTCGGTGTGGTTGTCATTTCCTTGCACCACAACATTCAATTCTGTGTTATGACTGACACCCGATAGCGTAAGATTCGAGGAGCCAATAATAGCGATACCTTTTTCGTGCCGCTCAACAGGCTTCCCTGCTCGATCAAAGAGCGTATTGTAATAGTCAAAAATATAGGCTTTGGCATGCAGGCGGCCTTTGGTGTAGAGGCGCACACTGAGCCGCTTTTCCTCAATCATTCGCACCAGCGTCTTGACAAGTTGTTCGGCCTGATCGGTCTGATCCATCTGTTCAACGGTGGCACGAATATTGCTTGCGGTTTCAGCCGCCATGCGTGCCATTTCAATCCGCTTTGGATAGGTCTGTGCTTCAACAGCATCCTGCACCAGTTCGAGACGACGATAGCCCTCCGCAAGTTGATCCAATGTTTCGCGGTTCGTTGTGTTACCAATCAGCAGGCGCAGTTCCTTGACACCATCGAGCCGTTCCGCGATGCTTTCGAGGCCAGAGAGGAAAAAGTAGCCCACGGCGAAGCGTGCTATTTCGGTCGAGTCGAGCATTTGTCTGATGTGATCTACCAGCTTCTCGCGGCGATTATCAATAATATCATGGGTAGGCATGCTATCTCTCTCCTAAAGTATCTTTACGGGGGCAGGGACAATTTCGCGGATGACATCCTCTGGTTTCCAAACAGTCAGCCCAGCGATCAGGGCGAAGTCGCCGTCTTGCGTCACAATATCACGCAAAGGCTCTTTTCGCCGCGCCATCCTACAACGATTCATGGTTCCCAGGTGAATGGAATCGCCTGTCATCAGGCCATAGGTGGCACGCTCAAACTTTGTCTCTCGCAAAAGCCGCTCGTCAACTGGTAGCACATTGATGCCCAGTGAAAGCACTGTCTCAAAATGACGTTGATAATCCACAAGTGTGCTGGCTATAGCAGGTGTACCTTTTAGCTTATCTTTGAGCTTGCTAGCACTTCTACTAGAAATATAACGTCTGGCAAATGCTTCTGTTAGCATCAACTTGTGCAGCAAGTCAGATAGCACCTGAATGTTGACGTAAGCAGTAATCTCTTCCTGTGCAACGCGCTCAAGAAACAGGGAACAAGAACTTGATACATTGCGAAAGTGCAGATCAAAAATGTTCGTATCCACAAAGACGCGCGAACCTGCTGGCAGTGTTGACAGATCAGGCATAGAACCCTTCCAACTCCTCATCCGGCATATCCTGCCAAATACCGCGCAAACTCTCCACTGCCTCCAAACGCTTCTTGCGCTCCTGCGCGTCAATGCGCTCTCTTGGCGCATCCAGGCTCTTCGCCTTATTCAATCGCTTCTGCACCAGGTTAATCACCGCCTCATACACTCCATCCCGCTCTCCCTGTGTAAGGTTAAGAGCATCGAAGACAATAGCATCAAGTCTCTGTCTTTCTGGTGAAGGCGTTAACACATTCCAAGCAGTAGCGGTAAATATGGAAGGATCGGCAAAATTTATTGCGTGGGGATGTACACAAAGCAACTCGCTTACCTCATAAGCTTGTACCTTGAGCAAACCATCACCAAAATTAGCACGACCACTTACATTCACCATTAGTTGAAAGACCGTTGAGTTTAATGAAAGACAAAGAGGCAAAGCCATCTGAGAAGCCACATGTATCTCATGAAAGTTATCACTAAAGAAACATCCGTTTAAGGCATACAATGTCTTTGCAGTCGAGTCTATAAGATAGTTAAAACCTAGATAAGGAGAACGACGAATTCCTAAATCCCACCAATTGGCTCTTCCAGCACAACTGGGCCTTCGATGAAAACCCTTCGCTTCTCCCCATTTAATATACTCTACCACCGCTGAGCCTTTAAGGTCTTGCCTATCTTTATGACACATCAATAACTCAAAATTCAAATTTTCAGTGGTAATAGTAATACTTCTACATTCTTTTGGGCTTTTAATAGCTGGTTGCAAAAACTCTTTTTCAATTCCCCACCTTTGGATATTTTCTTTATCAAGATAGAAAAACTCGTTAGCTCCTGTCTTTATACCAAACCGTACCTCAGCAACATCACCAAGGCGTACTAACTTGTCCTTCCCTTTCTCAAGGATGGTCCAATAGATGTCGGGAGCACGCAGATATTTGCCGCCCCATTTATTGCCGCTATATTGTGCGGCTTTTTCGGGAGAATCGGTCGATACTCGCTGCACGGTTGAGGCTTCAGCCGCCGCGTTCTCTATTGGGGTCGAGCCATCAGCTAAAAGGGCTGCTTGCTGAATGGGAAAGATACGATAGTCGCCGCTAGTGGTTCGTTCCGTCGCGGCCTCAATCTCCTCAAACACAGTTGCTGATAACAGTTGCTCAAAGGAAGCACGCGCCATCACAAAACGGGTGGTATGCTGCAAGCCCCAGTTTTTTTGCTCGTGGGGCGACGAAAAGAGGGCGATAATTGTGTTGACACTGGCTGACTCGAATGAGCGCGTAGCTTCGTTATCGAGTATCAGTTTGACGTGACATTGCCTGAGCAAGAATTCTTGCAGGTCGGCACCATAGCCCACATCAAGCCAAGAGTTTGAGGTGATGAAGCAAAAAGAGCCACCATCGTTGAGCAGCGAGAGGCCATGAAAGTAGAAATAGATGTACAGGTCACTCTGGCGATTTAAGGAATGTTTGGCACTCCCTTTCGCCGCATTGTAGTCAAAGAAGTTCGGAAACGCCTCATACACAGACCTTACCAGTTTGCTCTTATAAGCCTGTTTCTGCTCTATTGTTTGTGTACCCGGCAGCAATGGATCGGCGATTTGCTCCTGGCGCACATAGGGCGGATTGCCGATGACGATATCGAAACGCTGCCCTTCCGCAAAAATTTCGACAAAGGAGATATCCCACACAAAGGGCAAGCTTCTGGTAGACGAGAGTACACCAAGCGCGGCCACGGGATAGGCCAATTGCTGTTCAAGGTCTTGTATCTCTCGTTGCAACCGCCCAGTTTCTGGCGTTGGCTTCGCCACTGCTCCATACAGGTCTTCGCTCGTTAATAATGCTAGTTCCTGCTTCTTTGCCAGAAGCTTCTTTTCAATACTGATTTTCCGCTCTTCGAGAATATCGATAAACAGCCGTCGCTCTTCGTGTTCTACCTGATCTTTGGTGCGGAGTTCGCGTGATGGCACATTGTTGTAGAACTGATTTTTTTGCTCTTTGAGCCCGTTAATACGCCTTTTAAGCGCAACAGAAAGGCCTTCGACGCGATGATTATAGCCAAAATTGATACCTGCAATCTCCTGTACCAGGCTATCGCCACGACGTATCTTGAAGGTGAAATAGGGTAGCAATGGCTCTCTACGAGCATGCAGTTCTTCACGGGATAGGTTAGTATCCACGATCAAAGCCAGCCATAGACGCAATTCGGCAACATGGATTGCCCATTCCTTGACATCAACCCCATAGAGATTGCGGCCAATAATGCGCTTTTTTCGTTCATATGCGGGGTCTTCATTCGCATCATCCTGCGTTTCAAGCACAATACTGGCCCGCTGCTGAAGATCGTCCAAGACATACAACATGCCAACAAGAAATGAACCGGAGCCACAGGCAGGGTCAACAATGGTCACATCATGTAACTGATCATACACAGGTTGCCAGAGGTGTGCTGCTTGCAAAGCACTATCAGCTGCTTGCTTGTCCTCCGGTTCCATCGCAAAGACAACCTTATAAAGAAGCGATTTATGCTTTTGCCCAAGTGCATTGCTGAGATAGTCTACGAGCGTTAAACGGCACATGAGGTCTATTTCTACACGGGGAGTATAGAAAATACCAGCATCACTGCGCTCATCAGCACTGTCGGATACATTGACGAGGCTTTCATAGACCTTACCGATCATCTCTGGATCAACGGACACTTCCTGGTCGAGCGGACTATCCTCTGCGATTGTAAAGTTATAGCGTTCTAGAAAGGTAATAATATGGGCCATAGAGAGGTCAGTTACCTTAAAACCACCTTTTCTGTCCAAATCATTTTCGGTGAACAGGCCACCATTCAGGAAAGGGGCCAAGGCGAGAATAGCTAAGATATCGGGTGGGAAATAGCTATAGCCCCCATGAAAACCATTATTAAACGCCTTAAAAAACAACACATTGAGCCATTGGGCAAAAAATGTATCCTTCTCATGCTGGCTATACAGATAGCTCTCCCAGAAGCGTCGCAGGAAATCACTACGGTCTCCCAGCCAATGCTTACGCTGAATGAAATAGAGAAACATACAACGGTTAAGCAGTTGCAGGGCGTAGTCATGTGACCAGATACCATCCCCTGTTTGCTTTTCCATATCTTTACGCACCATATCAAAGAGCGTTTTATATCCCTCAAAGAACTGTTTCGTTACGGCTTCAACATCAAAAGCTTTATCATGCTGTGCTTGAATAGCAAGTGCATCATTCTCAAATACGGTAGTATTCAAATCGCTGAAGAACAGCTTAGGATTGTTAGCAGCAACATCTAAAAGTGAAACACGCTCAATAGCAGTACGCAACCGCTCATGCGGACCAATGGTAATACGTCGAAACAGACGACGTTTGCTCTGTTCTCTTTCATACTTCACATTCACGAAATGCCAAGTATTCTGAGCGCGGTTAGAAAAGATAAAAAGTGCATATAGATGATTTTGCAGCAGTTTGGTCACAATCCTGCGTTCTTTACTCAGTGAAAGCTGATCAGATGCAAGATGAACATAAATAATATGAAAACTGCCATGCGCAGCAGTGGCAAGGAGCAGCGGAGAGCCTATAATATCAGCCTGCGTTATTGTTTGATCGCGCAAAGAAAGTGTCTGGTTACTACGCTCATAGTTAAGTTCACTCCAAAATAACTGTTTGAGCGCATCAAAACCATGTGGGGTGCTCAAATCTTCAAGTAGAGGTGAGACACGACTCTGTACAGCATCAAAAGAGTACGCTATTTCCTTATTGTCCATACGATACAATATCCTTTACACACTACCCAGCCACCGACAGAGGGAGTAACTTCTTCTAAGGTAATGCTAGTGTAAACCAAAAGAGGAAATTTGGCTAGAGGTTTTGTCGTGCGTTTTGAGGTTTGTAGGGGAGGATATGAAAGCGACGATGCTTGAGATGCGGCTTACTCTTCATCCCCCACTTCCGCCTCCTCCATTTCAGCGACGGTGGCGAGAAAACGGTAATCATCCTGGCAGGAGACGCAATGACCGAGATGAACGATGATCTCCCGTAACTCCTGTTCGGACAGCTTCACCAGGGGATACTCAGGGCGCAGTGCTTCATAGTAGGATGGTAAGCGTTGGCGACACTGATCACAGCTGAGCGTATCGTTCGCGATCAATGCCTCAGAAAGGCGCGTGATCCCATGCTGACAACGTGGGCAGGTACGCAGATGGGCTGCAAGATGCTCAGTATGCTCATCATACATAGTGGTCTTATTGTCGCTCCTAAGCAAGCGTTGGAGTTGCTGGCATCTCATAACGGTCTTCCCAATAAGATGTTTTTACTATTTTTTATACAATTACCTACGCTATTCCATAACTATACATTAATTAGATAAAAAACGCAAGAGTTTGGCAAGAGTGGGATGCTCCTCTCGTAGCAAGCGAAAGGCACGATGTCGCCATACGCGAACTAATTCGACTTTCACGCCCATACGTTCGGCAATCTCTGTATCGTCGAGGTCTTCCAAAAATTGGAATATCAACACTTGTATGTGATTTTTATTCCGCTGTGCCGCGAGAACAGCTAGCAACTCTTCACGAAACTCATCTTGTATTACGTACATGACAGGGTCGCGGTTACGTAGGTCAACTAGTTCACCTATAGCATACTCGCTATCCTGATCTAGTGATAGAGTCTCTTCACGCTTACGCTTGTTTAAGCAGGCTATGGCTTTGCGGTGTAAGATAACCTGCGCCCAGCCAAGAAACGCAGCAGGATCATCCAATTTTTTCTCGCCGCGCCGTAATGGGTAAAGTCCTACTAATGTCAGGTAGACCGCATCTTCGCTTGCCTGCTCATACTGTTGCAGAACTTTGTTGTAACGAACATGACGCAAAAAGCGCGTAAAAGAACGCTCCAAGTTGACGTAAGCCAATTCATAGAGCTGCTGATCTTGAGAACACCAAGCATCATGCAGTGTACGACTACAGATACGTTGTGCCATACGCCATAGTAGGTTAGTTGATGGTTGCATCTCCTTTTCTTCGTTGTCCTTCTCTTCTTTTTGAGTGTCCCCATGCTGCTCAGCGTATAGTTTTGCCCACTCCTGCGCCATCAACTGCGAAAGTGCGTCGGCGGTAAGAATGCCCTGTACATACGACGAGACTGCCTTTTCCGCCGTGCTATGAATCTTTTCAGAGAGATTTTTACTTGATTCATCCATCTATGCACTATTCCTTCGACTTTTCTTATTGAACAGCTAAATAAGCAACTTCTATACACATTGACGAATTACCGATAAGAATATCAAAAATATGAAATATTCGCTTTCCTCTCGCACACCTGTACAAATAGACGGAAAAACTTCTCCGTCCTAGTGCAGATCAGAAGGCAATGCAGAAATTGCATTGTCGCAGAAAGGAAGCACCTTCCATGGTTTTATCTCTCAAACGTTTCTTCCTTGTCATCGTTATGGCACTCGCGTTGCTAGCTGGCCTCTTAGGTTGGTCTGGCAAGATGATGACCACCCCCGTCCTACAAAATCATCATGGTGCCAGTGTGCAGACACACATGCTGGCCGATGGTCCCGACGTGCGTGTAGGCTGTCCACCGCCTCCTTTTGCCTGCTAATAATCACAACCAAAACGACAAGGGCTTCCTACACGAGTAGTGAAGCCCTTGTCGTTTATGATATGATAGGGAAAGATACAAAAGAGGAGTGCAGAGACGTGAGTGAGCCACAACCTTCAGCAACGGTTAAGGTAACATTCTATACAAAAGCGGGCTGTCATCTTTGTGATGATGCACGTGATGCACTTGATGAGATCGCTACACATACGTCTTATGAATTAACAGAGATTGACATTCGTAGTGACATGGCACTCTTTGAACGCTATCGTTACCGCATTCCGGTCATTCTCATCAATGGGCAAGAAGTCGCTGAGGGCCGTATAACGTACGAGGACCTCGCGCACCATTTCATGTAGCATCGATCATTTTGATAACATTGGATAAGAGAAATACCTATGGCAACACCACATATTCATAGCACAAATGCACCTTTTATGACTTACGCTGCTCCCAAGAAACGGGGGACAATTCGGCGTATCAGTGATTTCTTGGCGGACCAATGGGCAACAATGATTACGATCATCTTGGGAATATTGGTTGTATCAGCAATCTCGGTGCCCTTTTTGTCCTATTTTGGCCTAGATGCCGTCTCCAAACCGGTGTTTTACTCACTACACTATGTGTGTGCGCAGATTCCTTCACACTCCTTCTATATTCTTGGGCATCAGCTCGGCATGTGTGCGCGTAACTTCTCCATTTATGCCTCGATGTTCCTGGGCAGCCTGGCCTTCACCTTGAGCAAGAAGCGCATCCCTGGTATTCCCTGGTGGCTGTGGGTCTTGATGATTTTGCCGATGGCCCTTGATGGTGGCACACAAATGTTTGGTTTACGCGAGAGCACGTGGGAGCTACGTGTGCTGACGGGAACGCTCTTTGGCCTGGGCAGCATCTGGTTTGTGCTACCACTCATGCAAAAAACCATCCTAGAGACGCCAGCCACCCTACAAAGGTAGTAGCGACATGATGAAGCGTGAGCAGCAGCGAAGCGCGCTGCAGGCTCCGTAGGGGCCAGATTGATCGCGCCCCTCGTACCTGATCACAGGCGATAAATCGCCCTGGGGCGCGATCAATCTGGCCCCTACGGATGGGTTTCCATCATGAAGCCCGGATCAGCAAAGAAAGTATGCCCTATGTCTAACCGTCACACATTCGCGGTCGCTACACTCGGCTGCAAGGTCAACCAAGCTGATAGCGAGGCCATTACAGAACAGATGCAGGCGGCAGGATATACACAACGCGAGTTTGGCGATACCGCCGATATCTACATCGTCAACACCTGCACCGTCACCCATCTCGGCGACCGCAGTTCGCGCTCTTTGATCGCACAGGCACATCGTCGTCACCCACACGCGACGCTGGTGGTAACGGGCTGCTACGCCGAACTTAATCCACAAGCGATAGCGGCACTACCGGGTGTCGATCTCGTGGTAGGAAACCACGGCAAAGACGCACTTGTTACCGCCATTGAACAGCACACATCAGCTACTCCGACCGTAAGCGATTTGCCAGTTTCTGACACACCCAGAATAAGTGGTGCCCCTTTACCTATGCTGGCCCGTGACACACAACACATCGGCAGTGACCAACTATTAGTATTCCGAGCGGCGGAGCCTGAGCCACAAGCGGATAATGCTCCACAATTAGCCTCACGTACTCGTGTGCAGATGAAGGTGCAGGATGGTTGTGATAATCGCTGCACATATTGTATCGTTCCCTCTGTACGTGGCAACTCACGCAGCCGCAGTATTGCATCAGTTGTCGAACATGTACAGCGTAAGGTGCGGGCGGGCTTTCAAGAAATTGTCTTGACTGGCATCCATCTGGGCGATTATCACCCCGATGATGATGAAAAGTATGATCTTGGCGACTTGATCGCAGCACTGTTGCGCGAAACCGATATACCACGCATTCGCGTCTCATCCTTGGAGCCAGAGGATTTTCGCCTCCAATGGTTGGAGCATTGGAGCAATTCGCGCATGTGTCGTCATCTACACCTTCCGATGCAGAGCGGCTCGGACACAATTCTGCGTCGCATGGCACGCCACTATAACAGCACCCGATATCACACGATTATCAGTGAGGCAAAGCGGCTTGTGCCTGGCATTGCCATTAGCACCGACATCATTACCGGCTTTCCCGGCGAAAGCGATGCCGATTTTGAGCAGACCTATCAGCTTGCGCGGCAACTCGAGTTCGCCAAGTCGCATGTGTTCCGCTTCTCACCACGTCAGGGAACAGCCGCAGCTCGCATGAAGGGACACATCAAAGACGAGGTAAAGAAAGCACGTAGCGAACGCTTGCTCGCACTCAACGAGGAGCATAGTCGCCTGTTCCGCTCACAATTCCTGGGTGAGGTCGTCCAGGTGTTAGTGGAACACCCTCGACATAACCGCTGGGAAGGCTTAACGGACAACTACCTGCGCGTCGAACTGCATAACCTGCCCGAACGTGCCTCCAGTTGGCAACACTCCCTGCTAAATGCACGTTTACACTCCCTCGTAGACGATGGTGTATACGGTGAATATTGTGAATAGGTCCCGTATTGTGCTCCTCACCCTGTTACTCCTATTGCTCAGTGCGTGTGCGAACAACGGCACTGCATCCCCTTCCCCTACGACTAACACAATAACGCGTAAGGGTGTTCAAGCACTTACGCCATCAATTTCGGCTATAGGAAATTTTGCGGAGTATGCCTTGCCACAGACGGGCAGTGGCTTGATGCGTCCAGCCATTGATCGGCGGGGGCGGCTCTGGTTTGGTGAGATGAGTCGCAATTATCTGGCGATGTTTGATCCACGCACACGGCAGTTTGAGCAGATGCAGCCGCCTCATGGCGCCTATGGAATCATGGGGATCGCCGTGGCCGCTGACGATACGATCTGGTTCGCCGAACAAAACGCGAACTATATCGGTCACTATGAGCCTACGACAAAACACTTTGCGCAGTATGCTTTGCCCAGCTTCAAAGTACCCGATCCTGCCAACGCCAAAAACATGTTGACGCTACCCAGCGCGCCCAATGATCTGGTGATTGATAGGCATGGGAATATCTGGTTTACTGAACTGAATGCTGACGCGATTGGCATGCTGGACAGCCACAGCGGAACGATCAAACAATACCCGCTTGACGCGCAGAGAAGTATCCAGAAGCTCAACCCCTATGGTATTACCCTCGATGCACGGGGGGATGTCTGGTTTACTGAGGCAAGCAATAGTCAGCTTGGACACCTTCACCCTGCGACGGGGCTGATTGATTATTTCAGGACGCCCGACCCGACAAATCCGCTGATGGAGGTCGCGGCTGATACGCAAGGTCATATCTGGGCAACTGCGTTCAACGCGGGACAGCTTATCATGTTTGATACAGCCACAAAGCACTTCAGCGTGTATCACGCGCGGGGCGCAGCAGGTAGTGCGGGTGGATTATACGGGCTCACGGTGACAGCTGATGGCGAGGTCTGGCTCACGGTTTCTACAGAGAATGCCATTGCGCGTTTAGATGTACAGGCGCATCGCTTTGTCTATTATGCTATTCCCTCGCCAAGCAGCTTGCCATTAGGTATCGTTGCTGGGCTGAACAATCATAGTTTCTGGTTTACCGAGGCTGGCATAGACAAAATCGGCATGTTGATAGTGCGCTAACACGATGGGTGCATCGTGTTAGCGCACTATCAACAGACTATTTCAGGTACTTGGCAAACCAGGATTGGATGTGGCGTAGGCGTTCGAGGCGCGAGTGGGGATGACCACCACGCGACAGGCCGTGGCTCTGCCCATCGAAACGCACCAGTCGTACCTCACGTCCCAGATATTTGAGGGAGGCAAAAAGCTGCTCTGCCTGCTCGATGGGGCAGCGCAGGTCTTGATCGCTATGAATAATCAAGAGCGGCGTGTGCATATCTTGCACATAGTGAATAGGAGACATGTGCATGTAACTTTCCAGAGACTCCCACGGCGTTGTTTCCAAGTTATCATAGCCCAGGTCCCAACCAACATCGCCAGAACCGAACATCGAGGCGAGGTTCACCACGCTGCGGTCAGTCACCGCCACCTTGAAGCGGTCATAGTGACCGATGAGCCAGTTGGTCATGAAACCGCCATAGCTGCCCCCAGTCACACCTAGCCGCTGCTCATCAATGTAGCCGCGCTCAATCAGCTTGTCAAGTCCCATCATAATATCAATGGAGTCTTTTTCGCCCCAGGCACCATGCACGGCAAAGGAGAAATCATAGCCATAGCCACAGCTCCCCCGTGGGTTGGTGAAGAACACGACATAACCTTCTGCCACGAGCAGTTGCATCTCGTGGAAGAAACCATAGCCATATTGTGTCTGCGGACCACCATGAATCTCGATCACCAACGGATACTTTTTCGTGGGATCGAAGTCCTTGGGCTTCATAATCCAGCCATCAATATCCCAGTTATCGGCTCCCTTGTAGGGCATGTATTCAAGCGAGGCCAGTGTCAACTCGTTAAAGAGGGGGCCATTGCAATCCGTCACGCGTTGCAGCTCGCCGGAAAGCGATGTTGAACGCACGAAGACCTCCTGTGGGCGCACCGGATTACCGATCAGCAATGCGATCTTGCTTTTTGAGGCGTCCAACGAGAAATCGCGCACATGCACATCGCCAGGAGTGAGTGTCGGCGGCTCTTTTCCTGCTCCACTCGTGGGGATGGCATACACACGCGAGGCCCCACGATAGGAAGCCAGCACATAGAGAATGCTGTCATCAGGCGACCAGATCGGCTGTGGCATCAAGTGCTCGTCGCCTATATCGCTATTGGTCCAGTCCATGCCCGTGCCCGCGAAATCAGGCGTAAGGTTGGTAGCTTTTTCCTTCTCAGCACTGCTCGCGATGCGATACAGATAATGATGGCCACCGGAACGGAACTTTTTCGCTCCAAGAAAGGCGATTTTTTGGCCATCAGACGACCAGGAGGGTGAACTACAAGACATAGTGCTATCAGTCAGGCAACGCACGGTGCCAGCTTTTCCATCGGTCAGCGTGAGCGTGTAGATGTCTGAGCCAAGATAGGTCCAGCGATCATCGGCACGATTAGAGGTAAAGGCGATTTGGGTGCCATCGGGAGACCAGGTGGCGTCGCCATCATCCCAATCACCATCGGTCAACTGTTGTGCCTCCCCCTGACCAGCGTTGGCAGCAATCAGGAAGAGATGGGAACGACGCTCATTGATGAAGCCCACGCCATCGAGCCGATACCACAAATTGTCGAGCACTCGCACCTTGGGCAGCGGCTTGCCATCGTCCGTCTCTTTGTCGCTGGATCCCACGGCTGCGCTAAAAAGCAGCTGCTTGCTATCGGGCGACCAGGCCGGGGATGAGGCTCCGTGCTCCATAAACGTCAGTTGCTGTGCTTCACCACCATCCACTGGCAGTATCCAGATTTGCGGCTTGTCCTTGCCCAGTTTCTTATGTTCTTTCGAGGGCTTATCCGTTAACTCGCCTTCACGCGTCGAGACAAACGCTAGAAAGCGACCATTCGGCGACCACGTGGGATCGTTAGCATTCGAGCTGCTACCCGTATAGCGGCGCGCCTCGCCACCATCCGTGGGGGCCACCCAGATCGCTGAACGATATTCATGCTTATGTTCATCAATCGTGGTAATCACAAAAGCGACACGCCGCCCATCCGGCGAGATACGCGGCCTACCCACAAATTTCATCTTGTAGAGGTCTTCTACCGTTATTGCTCGTGACATGTTTTATTGCTTGTCCTCTCTATAGGAAGTAATGACATTGTCATAGCATATCATCTTGTGTGCGTTTTGTGAACACTTCGCGCTCAACCATTCACAATATTGTGGAGAAATCGTTCCTATTTATGAGCAACAATAATCTCAGAGGGCATGGTGTGGCGCATATATTCGCGCTCAACCCGTTGGAAGCCTGCCGCCACTACAAAGTTTTGTAACAAGACGGGGCGACAGCCAAGCAAGAGATAAGGCACAAGCCCTTGCGGCAAACGGCTATACAGGCGTTCATAGGCATTCATGCCCGTATCGTCCTGCTTGCTCATGTTGACCAAGGCGAGCCGTCCAGCAGGCTTGAGCACGCGGCGAAACTCGGCGAGGACCACGGGTATGTCGGCAAGGGGCATCAAGTCGAACATATAGCTATTGTAGAGTACATCAAACGTACCATCGGGAAAGGGGAGGTGATGGGTGTCGGCAACTTGCAAGTTGACGTTATCGTAACCAGCTGCCTTCACCACCTGTTGCGCTTTTGCCAACATCTTTGGCGAGAGTTCGACGCCATAGACGGTGTTTGAACGCGGCAGGCGTTGCAGCAGTTCTATTAAGGTCGCGCCGATGCCAAAGGCGACTTCGAGCACACAATCCGTTGCTTGAATGTTCGCCAGTGTAACGCCGCGTAGTCGCGGTTTGCGTTCTATGGGCGCATAGATGACTCCATAGAATACGCTGGCAAAATCGTAAGCGCGACGAATGGTGTCTGTCGGCGCGACCGCTTCGATCATGAGGCCGACACCTCTAGCACGAGCGTTTTGTGAATCGTACCCGCCCTTTGTGAGCGAATCGTCAGTTCAAGCTGGCTGCCCTGAGCACCTTTTAGTACCCATTCGATTTTACAGAGGTTGTCGGTGGGTGAGCCAGCACCAAACAACTTGTTGGAGCGACCTTCCAATTGCCCAACCTCTTGCTTCCGTTCGCCGCAAATGAGGGTCACGGCCTCCGTAACGCTAAGTTCGATCTCGATGGGGCGCACGATCTTACGCTCTTTGGCTTTTAAGCTGGTATAGGTCGGTAAAAAGCCATTGTTCTCGATCACGAGCACGACATGATAGACGCCCTCCGCTTGCGGCTCGACCTTGAGGGTGCGAATACTCAGACGAGGGTTAAGCGCGGCATGGGCAAGCGTAAAACGGCTATGCTTTTCGCACAGTTCAGGCAGATATTTGAGTGGCGCGTTCTGCTCGTAGAGTTTGTATTTCCAACCGCCAATTTCGACTGGTCCCAGCTGTGGATGGTTGAACGGCTGCCAATCCTGAAAGGCTTCACCCTGCACCTCTTCATCATTCCAACGCATCAGTTTTTCGTCGTCCTCTTCGGGATGCCAGCGTTTCCAGGCAATGAAGTCGCGCACGCCATTTGGGGATGTGATGCCAGCAATGGTGGGCATGTCCCATAGCTCGGTGGTGAAGCCAAACCATCCCAGGTGATCATAGACATAATCATCCATCGCGCCATATGTCACCCCTTTGGGATCGTAGCGAAAGCCATGATAGGTCGAAACGCAGGGATACCCCGTGATCTGTGTGCCACGCTCACCAAGAACTTTAAACACCTCCAGATCACGCGTTGGCATATGGTCATCGGCGTGGGTGCTATAGGGACGGAGCAACACACCAGCATAGGTGTGATAGGTGAGGAAGCCAGAAATATTGGGATGGGTGCGCCAGAACTCTGCCTCTGCCCGCGTCTCTGGCTCCGAGAAGGGATAAGGACCGGCGCCATATTGCGTTCCCTCCGGTGCCCACTCGTAGGGATAGTTGCGATTAATGTCTAGCCCTTCTCGGCGCGGGGCGATGGGAATGGTGTAGCCATCGAAGTTGCGAATCAGTCCCTCGGTCAGCAGATGATAGTACTCGCCACCCTCTTCGTCGATCTCGCGCCGCCGCATAATTCGTGGGTCCTTGCTCGAACATTTCCAAGCACCATTGGGGTCTTTGATGCGCATATCGAGGATTTCGCCATCGCCATCCACATCCGCAGGATATAAGCCGTCACGCTCATCTTCATAGGGATAGGGGCGTGTGCTGCTGCGCAGGTAGTAAGGCGTGGTGAGATAGCGTTCCGCACCATCGACGCTGATGCGCGGCATCAGATACACAACCGAGCGGTCGAGCAGGTGCGTAATTGCCTCGTCACTGCCATAACGCGTCAGATAGGACCAGAGTGTATAGAGCACAACAGTTGAGCCTGTCACCTCGCCTGCGTGCGTGTTGCCATCAATCCAGTATGCAGGCTTTTCCAGGTCTGGTCCGGTCTGTTTATTGGTCAAGGTGATGAGCCACAACTCGCGTCCCTCCAGGCTTTTGCCAATCGAGGTAATAGACGCCAGTTGTGGATGTGCTTCAACCAGTTCGTGAAGCAGTCTGGTCAAAACATCGTAAGTATAAAAGGAAAAAATACGATTTTCTGGGTCAAAATTCTGATGAATAATGGCTTCTGGCATGCGGAACATGTTTCCTTAAAAGTACTAAATAGGTGCTACTACACAAACAGCGGCAGTGTATCGTTGAGACAGCAAGGCTAGCGACGACGACGACTACGTTGTTCCTGAGAAAGAGCGATATCAAGCGTTTCGTGAAGGCGTTCAAAATCATCGACATCGAGTTGCAATTCGACGGCGGGTAAATCGTCAACACGAGTGCGACCCTCTTCAAAGAGTTGTAGCACCATCACCAGTTCCACCTCTAGCTCATCTAGTCCGTCCTCGTGCTCCAATTCATCCGCCACATCTTCCTCATCCTCATCTTCATCGTCATCATCACCCACAGTCGCCTGTGGCACAAACTCAATGTTGGTGCGCGCACACTTAAAGCGACTCGTCAGCTTCAAGGCATCGGTTGACATCTCCTCGGCAAGTTCGCGTACCACCTCCATCATTTGGATGAAGGCATCTTGCAACTGCTCCAGGGCGTCTTCCTCTTCGCTCGTGACCTCCGACTCTGCTGATAGCTCTCCGCTCAACTGTCCAGTATTGCCTTCGGGCAGGCGTTGTCGTGCCAATTCATTCAACTGTTTCAGCGTCTGGGCGAACGCAGGCGAAAACGCGCTTTCGCGTTCATTTGTTTTTGTACCTTCTTGTGCCTCTGGCTCGTCTCCATTGAGCGAGGGAAGCACCGTATCCTCGTCATCGTCTTCGTCATCATCCAGATTCAACCCGATAGCGGCTTCTATGCCGAGTATTTGATCGTGAAGCTGCTCTGCTGCCTCACGGGTCATATAGGCGGTTACCCGTGCTTGCCGTGACGCAGCCAAAAATTGAAATTGGGGCCAATCGCGGTATTGTTCTCGGCGGCGCAAGTAGCGCATGTCTACCAGACCTAACGTATCTAGCCGCAACGAAAGTTCCATGCATCACTCCTCAATTAGGTAGAATGAGTTCTCTCTGTGCGATACAACCACCAAAGATATACAATTCCACCTCGTTCACGCTTCTCTTTTGTTATCATTATCAAAGCACCCAAAGTCTGAAAGAGAGATGGAGTAAATTGCCTGCTTCATGGTGTACTTCATCATCATACCACCGATAAGCACAATTGCCAAAAGCAAATAAAAAGAGGCTGTGGTCGGTCATGTACACGCTCACTAACGGTGGTGTATATGACCGACCACAGCCTCTTTTTCTACTCAGCTTCGCGCCACATCACTTTTATACGCGCACTCATCAATTTGAGCACAGTCGCCAGCAGGAGCAGTGTCATCCCTAAAATTGCCATCGCCACAAAGGGGGGAATACCCAGCGAGGGTAAGAAGAGGGCATGCATTGCACTCACCATCAGCAGAGCAGCTCCGCTCAAGATGAAGAAGCGAATATGTGTACTGACACCAACGATGAAGAGAGCCAACGACTCAAGGGCTAAGATCACTGTTGGTTGCAGGTTAACCTGACTAAAGCTAAACCAGAGTGAGGGCAAAAGGAGCAATGCCGCACCAGTGATGGAGCAGACTTGTCCGATGGCATGACGAGAAACGATCTTCTGGTCACGTGAGATGAACGGTGCGACCACGATCAGGTAGGTAGCGGGAACAAGTGAGAGTACATCCAGGCGTGTCTGCTGAAACGCGATCTGTTCCCAGGTGACAACGAACGAGAGCAGGAAGCCCGACACATACAGGCACCAACGCCGTGTCTCTGGCTCTGCCCGCAGCCAGCCATACCAGAACACTAAGCCACTGAGCAGCAGCAGTGCGCCCGCGCCAACGTGAGCGAGGATGCCAGCAGGCATCGCGAGACCGCCATTGGCAGCGATCACAAACACCACCACGATTTGCCCAGGGATTGCAAGCAATTCGTGCAAGCGTTGTGGGATGAGCAGTTTGGTTGCAGAGGGGATGATCCCCCAGGTGAAACGGGCCGCGAACACAAGCACAAACAGGATGCTACACGCCGCCATCTGCTGCCAGAACAGCCAGGGCATGTGTGCGATAGTCACCAAAGCCAACCCGATAGGCAACACGAGCAGTTCTGGCACACGCTCGATCAGCAGGACACAGAGGGTCAGCGCGATAAACGCCAGCAGGATACCAGTGGCAAACAAAACAGGCATAGAAGACAGAACAGACAGGAGTGTAAACAGGCCAACCAGGACAGCGGCTGCAACGGCGACCGCATAGAGTGGCAACACATATGCGACGCGCCTATTGTGCTGCTGCCACATAAACCAGTTTGGCCGTACACGATGAATGAGCAGGGTTATGACTCCAATAGCAGTGCAGAGCAGTGCCACCTCCAAAAGCTGAATGCCTTGCCCAAATTGCGCCATATAGATCAGGGACCAGATCGCGAAACCGCTTGCCACCCATAAAAACAGGATCAGGTCGTCAGCTATCCCTAATAGGAAGATTACACCCGCCAAGCCAAGCAGCACCAGGGTGACAGTGGCTTCCTGTCCAGACTGCAAGCCATGCATGCCGATCACAATGCCCGCGAGCAAAGATGAGACATACAGAGGAATAGCCCAGTCACGATCAGCCAGGCGACTCACACTGAAGGCACAAAGAACGAGCGTGGGGGCAATCCAACTCAGCTGCGTTAAGGTATTCGTGGGCACCAACACCGCAAGGCAAGCGAAAATCGCGACCACCAGCAACCACTCCTTGGCTCGTGCCAGAGCAGCCGCACCATACCACGCAAGGGATATCAAAGCCAGTTCTAACACAAACGGAAATGAATAGCCCAGCCATTGCTGCACTATGCTCGTCGTATTTGTATAATCTATAATCAGGAACACCAAGCTATAGATCAGCCCACTTATTAACAGCGGCCACTCCCAGCGCAGCGCAGGACGAGATGTCTGCCGAGACCCGACCGCGGCATGAGCAGCATGTTCGGTATAGTAGCGATGCACGATGACAGCGATGAACGGCAGAAACAGACCTGCGACAAACAACACACGTGGACGCTGTGCGAACATGGGCAAAACAGCGAGCAGAAAGATCAATGAGAGAAACAGCCACCCGCTACGCCGCTGATAGAGCAGCATGCCGTAGCTCAAAGCCGCAAAGAAGAAAAACACGATGCTACACAGCTCAATGCTTTGCGAAAAGCTTAAGGAGACAGTAAAGAAGCTGGTGCAGAGTGCCAGCACATCGAGCGGATTCGACCATGCCGTGCCGATAAAACGACGTGTGAAGATGGCTGCGAGGACAAACAACAGCGATAGTGCCAGAAAGCTCCACACGGGTACGACGCCAAGCGTCACGGTCACAACTCCCCATGCCCAGGCGAATAGAAAACCACTCAGCAGCAAGAACCACGGCCAGCCAGCGTGCTTTTTGTCTAAGACACCGTGCAATCCTGTATGGCGCAACACAATACTTGTTGTCAACACACAACCGATCAGCACCAGCGCAAGACAGGCCAGCAACGTCGCACTCGCTGCTATCAGCGTGACACCTCCTCCATATGCCGCAGACCACAAGCGCGACGAGAGATCAAATGGCGTGGCGAGAAAGGGCACAAGCGCGACGAGAATCAGAGCGATACCATCCATATGCTCTCGTAACAACGCAAAGGGTTGCAGCCAGCGCGGAGAGAAACGATTGAGGCCATGATAGAGCACTGCAACAAGGGTCAATGCCAGAGCATAGCGGGTTTGCTGAAAATCGAGCATATAAGAGAATAGTAATGTGCTATAGAAAAACAGGTAGGCAATACCAATAGCCTCATCTTTATATTTTCCTAGCCAGATGAAGAGCATAAACCAGACAAGGATACAGAGTGAGAGCAAGAATAGAGCATTACGCAACTCATAAGAAGGATGATGCAGGCCATCAATTGCCAGCGAGCCCATCGGCATAACAGCCACCGCAATAACACCAATCAGCGTACAAGTGACCATCAGGAAGCGCACAGGACCTAACAGAATGGCTGCACTACCTCGAAACAAGCGTAACTGCGCCTGCTGACGGGGAGCGGCAACCAATGCCGCAAACGCGAGCACCATCAGCAGACACGACCACCACCAGAAGTTCAGGTGATTGGCAGAGGCAATGGCCAAGTCTGTCACGATTAGCGATATCGCCGCGAAAAAGCCAAATGGCTGAAACCGCTGATACACAGCTAACGCGCCATATGTCAGCGCAGCATAGCTGGCCACTATCGCAATCAGCGTGGGCGTTGACAGAGTAATCAGATGACCCGCGATCAAGCGATAGCCTGAAAAACCAACCAGGGGCACGAGCAGCGCAAAAACGGCGGTATAGATGGCGGCAACGGTACGAAAACTGCGGAAGCGATAGGTGACAACACCAACGGTGCCGAAGATGGCATGCACCAGAAACATCACTAGAAATGATAAGAGCAGGTTTGCCGTCGTTGCAACAAAACTGAGTGAGCCAACTAGAACCAGGAAAGCACCGAGCGAGGCCACAATATTAATTGTTTGATCGGCAAAAAATGAGCTGAGCGAGAAGGCACTCGCTGCTTCCACACGCGCCGAGGCAGAGACAGAGGATATAGCAGCAGGCTGCAACACGGGAACAGGTCCCGGCTGCGGCTGGAATTGCAGTTGTTGAACTGGTACAACGGGCAATGGCCGCGTGCTAGCAGTTCCCACGGTCACTGGTTGACGCAAGGCAACCAATCGTCTTTGATATCGCTGTATTAATGTTTGTACAGTGAGCTGTGCCCCGCCATAGCGTGCCACACGTTCTAGATCGCTCACTGCAGCTATTAAAAAGTTGCGTTCCTTGAGTGGGCTCAGTGGATAGTTACAGCGTGGACAATCGTCTCCAACAAGTCCTTGCACAGATAAGCCACAGCAATCACAAGTAGTAGTAAGTATTGTTTGCATATATTTATTCCCCTCAGTAGGGATGTCCCTTATATAAGCTCCTTGGGAGCATCCTGCGAACCATATATACAGTATAGGAAGTTGTATCATTATTGATGAGTGTCATATGACCCATGTCAAGCATCCCCGCTTGAAAGACAAAGGGGAGGAATTGCGGTGACTCTATGAGCCTCTTCTCTCGCGGTGAGAGGATGCTAAGCCGTTATCCCGTCTGACGTTCATCGAGTAGTCTGTGATAATAGTCCATGATGCGGAGCGCAACCTGAGACCACGCGTAGTTACGTACCTTCTGCAATCCTGTATGGATAAGCCGTTGCCGTAACGGCTCATTTGCGAGCAGAGAGGATACCGCTCGTGCTAATTCCTCACTATCGCAGGGGGTGGTCAACAATCCGTCTACGCCAGAGGTCACGACAGTGCTGTAGCCCTGGATGTTGGAAGCCACGACGGGTGTGCCAGATGCCATCGACTCTAGGAGCACGATACCCATACTCTCACCTCCTGTCGCTGGTGCGCAGAACACATGCGAGCTGGCAAAGTAGCGCAGCTTCTCCTCATCCGAGACATAGCCGGTGAAGATAACATCGGGCCACCCTGCCTGTTCTACCAAACGTTGAAAACTCGTCCTGGTCCGACCCTCTCCCACGAAGATAAAACGGGTATTGGGATGTCGCTCACGAATAGCCGGAATGGCTCGCAGCAAGTACTTAACGCCCTTGCGTTTCTCAAAGCGACCCACAAACAGAATATTCCACTTTCTATCCATAAATTGCGGCAGAGGCATAGTATGGAGATTGAAACGCTGCAAATCGATGCCATTGGGGATGATGCGATAGTCGGCGGGAAAGTAGTGAGAGATGAATTGATAGGCGGCATTAGAGACGGCAATGCGGCCAGCCAAACGACGGAAATAGCGACGCAGGAATGGATAGGCCGAGGCATACGCTAGATGAGGAGGAGAGGTCATGCCAGGCAAGGCAAAGGCATGAAAGGTCCCAACGGTCAGGCTACGGGAGTAGCGTAAGACATCAAGCG
This sequence comes from Ktedonobacterales bacterium, assembly GCA_038199755.1. Classification (GTDB taxonomy): domain Bacteria; phylum Chloroflexota; class Ktedonobacteria; order Ktedonobacterales; family Ktedonobacteraceae; genus JBBPYR01. The sequence continues at coordinate 29,763 of JBBPYR010000137.1, forward strand.
AAAGACTGGGTACCAATGGTTCGTGGATATGGATCACATCGAAATGCTCCCGCTGTAAGATGCGGCGTACACTCCATGGCATAGCTGGCACAAAGGTGATGCGCGCAATTGAGCCGTTAAAGGGAAAAGGGATGGTTCGACCTAGCGTGTAGATATGAGCCTCTGACAAACTACTTTTGGTGCCCGAACCAGGAGCGAGAATGCGAACATCATGGCCCATCTGGATGAATTGAGTGGAAAGATTGAGGATGTGATCACGTAACCCGCCAGGATAGTTCCAATCATATGGAGATACCAGGGCAATTTTCATACTTGAACCCCGCTTGACCCTAATTATGTAGTATGCTATCGTTTGTGGCAGAGGGTACATGTAATACCGCTTCACCACACTGATATTCTGTTCCATATGATAACACATAAGTAAGCATGCATTTTTTATGACTTAAAACGAGAGGCATCAGCAACCGACCTTTGTGGGCGAGGGAACGAGCCTCTGCTGAATGTGCCAACGATAGATTTGAGGAGAGAAATTCGATGGCTTTTCAAGAGGGAACACAGACGAATGGACTTTCCCCCGTTCAGGGATATAGTCGCGCTGATACGCACATCCACACGAACCTCGGCGATGGGATGGCCAGTCCAGCACGAGTGCTCAAGGAAGCGACTCGCAAGGGATTACAGGTGATCGCGATCACCGATCATGACCATGTGGAGGGGGCAAAACGCGTGGCAGAGCTATTGGTACAGCAGAAAAGCATGTTACAAATGATTACAGGGGTTGAGGTGAGTACGCGGCATGGTCATTTGCTGGGTCTGTTTGTAAGCAAGGCCCCCAAAGCACTACAAGCGGCTGAAGCAACCATCGAGGCGATTAAAGAGCAAGGTGGATTAGTTATCATTCCGCATCCGCTAGGGCGGCTTGTGCCTAGTTTGAGCCGTGCGAAGATAGATGCCTTACTCAAGCAAGGTTTTCCGATTGATGGTATCGAGATCTATAACCCGTCGCCCGCCAATGCTTCGATGCGTTCTGCGGTGCATCTTGCCAATGCGCAATGGAAGCTTGCAGAAATGGGTGCGAGCGATGCACACTTCTGGCAGCACATTGGAGCGGGTTACACGCTTTTTCAGGGGAACAGCCCCGACGACCTGCGCAGTGCTATTCTTGAGCGTAAGGTGTTCCCGAGAGGACAGGAAATTCCGCCTGTTCGCCTTTCCCCAGCGAGCTATGTCGCTCAGTGTGCCTGGAGCTGGTTTGTCGATCCTCCACGACGGATCATGAGAACGCTTAAGAACCCTTCTTGATGTCGTCGAGCCAGATACGAGTAAATGCGACCCACTGCTCTGGGTGTTCTCGAATGGAGTCCTCAAATTTTTCTAGCAGAGCTCGCAGCATACTGTCCGTATCGGGCCGTTGTTTGTTGGTCAATTCCAATGAAAGCGGCACCCATTGGCCGGTAGCCAAGCCCTGTGGCGTGCGATAACAATGTACACCAACTAACATGGCCGCCCCTGTATGCTGGGCCAGCTTGATTGGGCTGATAGGCAGTCTGGCTGGTGCGCCGAAAAAGTCTGCGACGACGCTTTGTCCCTCAATTGCTCGATCAGCAGCGATCAACACGATTTTATTGTCTCGCAGCTTCTGCATGATGGTACGCATGGGGGTACTTCCTGCCAGGGGCAAATAGTGGACGCCGTGACTTCTGCGTAGTTCAAGCATCAGATTTAGCATCCGTTCGTCTTTCAGACGCTCAACAGGAATGGTTAGGTCATATCCTTTGATGCCCATATACTGGATGATGTAGTCAAACGGTCCCTGGTGGGCCACAAAGATGATGACCCCCTTACCTTGCGCGAGAGCCGCATCAAGATGTTCCCACCCCTTGATGGATATGGTACGCAGAATTTCTTCAGACGAAAGAGACTGCAGTGTAAATAGCTCCAAATAATTACGAGTCGTATGTACAAACATGCCTTGCACCGCACGCCGCAGCTGACTTCGGCCAGCGCGCGTCTCCTGCACTTGCGCACCAAGCACACGAGTAATATTCTTCGTTGCCTGCCGCCGCGCTTTTCTTGCAACCAGCCAAGCTAGAAGCCCTAGTACATTTCCAAGCGCGTAAACAAGTCGGCGCGGAAGCCAGGGAAGAATGCGGGTTGCAAGGCGAAAGAGGTGGTACATTTAGTGTGGAACCTTTGTAGCAGGGGACGTTGGCCAGAATGGGCGGAACATATACCACTGGGTCGGCCATTCACGCACCATCTCTTCTAGAGAAGCGTAGATATATTGCGTCAAACGAACCACCTCTTCCGTTTTCTTATCCCCTTTGCGCTCTTGCGGAAAAATTGGGGGAAACACACGCAGGTAAAATTGTTGATGATGCCCATACCACACATAGCCGGGCATAATAGCCGCCCCGCTTTTGAGTGCGAGCGCAGCAGGGCCACCAGGCACATACGTTTTGCGTCCAAAGAATGTGACAGGTACGCCTTGATCTGCTTCCAGTGGTCGATCAACCACGAAGGCCACGCTCTGATTCTGCTGCAAGACGCGTAAAATGCGTCGCGCCGAGCCTTCCATGGGAATGATACCGATGCCTTTCTCAATGCGCAGGTTTTGCAATAATTGATTTAAGCGTTTGTCACTGAAGGTTTCCGCCACTGCAAAGAGAGGTGAGTAGCGGGCCATAACAGCCCCGGCCATATCCCAGTTACCGAAGTGCGCGGTCGTAATTACAACCCCTTTTCCAGGCTGCAATGCGTGATCCAGGGTATCTTGCCAGCGATTGGTACCCTGGGTTAAATCGCGTATGGTAGGCTCGACGACAGCCATATCGAAATTGGCAAAGTTGATAAAATCAGCGGCATAGCGACCGTAATTGCGCCACGAAGTAAAGGCAAGATGCTGCACATACGGGTCGTTTACCGAACGGTTGGTTACGATGGCCATATTCTGTTGTGTCACTTGGCGTTTGGAACGCCAACCCAGATAGCTTCCCGCGCCGATAGCGAAGCCCAGCCCATGTCTTAGCGTTCGCGGAGTCCAGCTGGCGAGTTCACTTCCTCCACGCGTAAACCAATAGAGTGATGACAAATCAGCCTCCAAAACACTGCTATATTCTGCCCTCGTGGTCTTTTTGTTTCAAGAAATATCCCATGGCAACACCAAATACCAGTATCATGATGACCAGAGCCATCCACATGAGGAGCAGATAGTGAAGAGCTTCACTCTGGCTGTAGATAGAGAAGAGCGTCCCATGGTAGGAGTAGTTATTGCCGAAAAGCTCATCGCCATTGACCTTCTCACTGTGCAAACCAACCGATGAACTCAATGCGACCATTGCCCAACGTGCCGGAAAAAACACCCCGAAAATTTGTAAGAACCAGTTCGTGAGAGGAAAGACCGCACCAGAAAAGATGACTTGTGGCAAGAGGAGGAGAGGTACCATGCCGCCAGCACGGTCACTATTTGGGGCGATAGCCGAGACCATCAAGCCCAGCATCAGACCTGCCAACGATGTGAGGGTAAGGGTAATATATATCTCCAGGAATGGCGGCAAAAAGATGCTGTGACGGAATGGATCAAAAACACTGACACAGACGATGAGAACCAGACTTTGCAACAGACACAACACGGTCAATACCACAATCTTCGAGAACATATAGGGAAAAATGCCAAGATTGACAGCTCGTTCTCGCTTGTAAATCGGTGCCTCTTTGACGATCTCGCGGATAGCATTGACACAGCCGAACATAACGGTCGCGAAAACCATCAAGAAAAGGACGGACGATGCTTCGCCTGGGCCTGATACGATGAAATCTTGTAATGCTTGGTTTACCCCGCCGCGCAGATGTGCATACGTCTTCCCCAGTGGGGTATTCGTCAGGAAATCTATCACGCGCGGGCAACTCTTTGAAACGATAGGATTATCGGGGGTAGGCACATCAGGATACCCTCTAGCTGCCATAATCGCCGCGGTTGATGGACACTGGATGATATTCCCAGGATCAAAGCCGCCAGAGCCTACTCCCTTAATAAGGACCAACAAGAGCAGTCCAATAATAGGAGCCTGCAACAGTAAAATAGCAAGATTCACCCTATCATTTTTGAGCAGTTCAAGATAGCGTTGCGTGAGAAGGAAAAATTGTCTCCACCCATTCCCTCTCCGACTCCTGCTTCCAAGCCGTTGTTCTTCGCGCAGCAGTTGTGTGTTCGACTTCGGTTTTTGATGCAGAGGGTCGCTGATATACTTCTGGTAGGCATGCGACTGCCTGAACTTTTCCCCGGCCTCTACTGGCGCATGAGGGCGGTCATCACCTGGGTCTAACAAGCTATAAATCTCTGCGAAATCAGGTTGTTTGAAATAGGTCTTTGCCTCTTCCGGTGGCCCGAAATAGGCTAGATTGCCGCCAGCAGCCAAGAAACAGACATAATCACAGACATTGATATTATTCGTCGCGTGCGTAACCAGGATGATCGTATGTCCTTTATCGGCCAACTTGCGTAGTAAGAGCATCATTTTACGGTCTAGGCCGGGGTCCAGACCAGACGTTGGCTCATCCAGGAAAAAAATACTTGGTTTCGCCAGCAGTTCAAGGGCAATCGACACACGTTTGCGCTGCCCACCCGAGAGGCGACTGATAAGCAGCGAGCGGCGATGCTTGATCTCTACATCATCAAGCACCTCATCAATGCGTTGCCCGATCTGTACCTCGGTAAAGTCTTGTGGCAGACGGAGCTTTGCGGCATAGTATAATGCCCGCTCGACTGTCAAGTCACGGTGAATGATATCTTCCTGTGGAACATAGCCGAGCTGCGTGCTAAATGCCCCCAAGTGACGATAATAATCCTGCCCGTTGTAGAAGACCGCCCCTTCTTGAGCAGGACGCAGGCCACTCAGAGCATCCAGTAACGTTGACTTACCGGCACCAGAACCACCAACTAGAGCGACAAATGAGCGTGCTGGAATGCTCAGAGAAATATCATTGAGCAGTACCGTTTGATTATTGCCTACTTTTGTAAGGTCAAGGGCATCAATGCGAATACTCTCGCTCTCGTCATATTGCGTCAGTTCAGTCGCGGTATAGATAAATTTGAATGGCCCGATACGGACTTCATCCTGAGGCTGAAGAAGTTGGCTGGTTACGCGCAACCCGTTGACATAGGTATGGTTGGTACTATTGAGATCAGTCAGGCGATAGCTTCCCTGCTCTCGCATCAACCGGGCATGATGGGCCGAAACCTGGGGGTGGTTCAGCACCACATCATTCTCTGACAAGCGGCCAAGGGTAATCTCAGTGGTACCCAACTGGAGAGGCTTGACACGGGGAGGGACTTCTTGCCGTGAGCCGTTCCCATCATTATAGGTTAGCGTTACCAATGAGCCATACTCGTCGGTGATACGGAAGACATCGCCGCGTGCCAGCGGCTTGCGAAAGACCTCATTCCCCTGGATCGTGCGCCCCTGGTACAGCAGTCCATTGGCGGTCTCCTGCCGTTGCGGATGTGGATGGATCAGAACATAGCGCTCACCCTCATGCACAATTTGCAGATGAAGATCTGAGACGCATTGCTCAGGAATCACCACATCATTCGTGCTATCTCGCCCAATGTTGATAACCTGCTGAGCAAGAGGATATTTCTGATGCGTCTTGCCTGCGTTATCTGTTACTTCTACTGATGGAATACCCATAGCCGTGAGCGAGGCAACTTCAGTTCCAGAAGGTGTTGCTGGCTGCTCTTGAGGGGTACTGGGAGGAGTTTGTACCTGAGCTGCTTCTCGATGCTGTACGACAGGTTTCTGATCGTCCGCTACAAGAGATGATGCAGCCAGTATCGCGGAAGCACCTGTAAGGGAACTCGCAGAAATAGGAGGACGCAGTACCGTGTCTTCTCCCGGACTAGTGCTAAGAGTGAGCAGAAACAGAAATGCGCTATCCTCCCCCAGTTCAACCGTGGCATTGTGAGAAAGCGTAGCCTCCTCTATGCTCTGTTGATTAAGGGTCACAGAACTGCTCTGAGAAAGCTTTTCGATCCTCCATGATCCATCAGCCCAGAGCAGGCGAGCGTGGAAGCGGGAAACCTTCTGATCGAGCACGGTAATACCGTTACTTCGGTCGCGTCCAATGGTGGTAATCGGCTGAACAATATCAAAGGTGTTGCCACTGAGTGGCCCTTTCAGAAACGTGATCCAAGCACGAGGTTGCCCTTGCGGTCCTGTATTCATGTATTGGCTTCCATCTCTCTTAGGAACTAATAGGTGCAAAAATACCTAGAATAGCTCTACATGATGATAATTATACCTACCTGTATTTGGAATTGGCAACTGCCTCAACAGCAGATGTACTAGTTTTCCACGTTCCACACGTTCACTTACAGGGAAGGACAATCTTTCTGATACGCTGTTTACCAGACAATCCAGCGATAGCAAGCGTGTACGGCGATGATTTTCAATGGATGTATCTATTTCTTAGCAAAGACTTAACACGACCATAACCTTTGACTGCTATGGTAAGATGGGTATAATCTAGCAACTATCATAGGAGCCTACTTTGACGACCCGACCCGATATTATCTTGCTTGTGCTTGACACACAAAGAGTTGACCGCCTTTCTTGCTATGGACATCCACAGCAAATTTCGCCTCATCTTGATGCCTTCGCGCAGGATGCGACGCTGTTTCGCCACGCCTTTTCTACCGCACAGTGGACCGTGCCCTCGCATACCTCCATGTTTACGGGCCTCTATCCAGGGCGGCACAACATGTTACATGCCTCGTCAGTGTTACCGGAGTCGCTCACACCATTGGCCGAGCGCTTGCGTCAGATAGGATATTTTAGCGCGGCCTTTTGCAATAATCCATTAATCGGCGTCGTCAATACCGGCTTACAACGCGGCTTCGACAGTTTCCTCAATTATGGCGGATGGATGACCTCACGCCCAAATCAAACACGCAGTCAACGCAGCATGTTTGACCGCTATCGCCAACAATTCAAACGCTTGCTGGCAAAGTCGATTACCTCCATGCAGGATGTCTTCGCCCGCTCCGACTTCTTGCTTGACCTCTCGTTCTCACCGCTGATGGCACCGCTCTGGCAAACGGCGTTGAGCTTTAAGGGCAATAGCGCAAAAGCCTTACAGGATGCGGCAAAGCTACATGTTGAACGCAAAGCGATTGAGGACAAGCAACCCATCTTTAGCTTCATCAACCTGATGGGTACGCATATGCCCTATCATCCACCCTCACGCTTTATAGAGCGTTTCACGCCAGCAGAATTGCAGACGAAGCAAGCGCAACACTATCTCCGCCAATTCAATAGCGATGTCTTCGGTTGGCTGGCCCCGCTCACTAACGCCATTGATGAAGAGGAGAAGGCGACCCTGGATGCGATGTATAACGCAGAGGTGGCGAATCAAGACGAGCAACTGGGCCTCTTCTTTAAAAGAATGCGTAGTAGCGGCGCCCTTGACCACACGCTCGTCATCGTTTGTGCCGATCATGGTGAGCATCTGGGCGAAAAACAGCTGATGGGGCATAGCATCTCGCTCTACAATGAACTGGTGCATGTGCCACTGATTATTCGTGATCCAGACGGCGACCTGCCCAGAGGGACGACCGTTGAGCAGGTTGTTTCGACGCGGCGCGTGTACCATACTGCGGTAACAGCGGCACAGGATGCAACGGAGCAAGAAGAGGTATACACGCTGGCACAGTCGCCAGAAAACGACCCGGAGCAGGGACGCATTTTCGCCCTCGGCGTCACACCACAAAACCTGCTGAACGTAATCCAGCGACGTAAGCCGGAATTGATACGTGAGCGACACTGTGATGTTCCCCGTTATGCCCTCTGGCATGATCGTTACAAACTCATTCAAACGGGCGAACATGCACTGGAGACAGAACTATACGACATCTTCGACGACCCTGGAGAGCAGACGAACTTGCGTGATACACTACCTGAACAGGTTGCAACGTTACAAGACAATCTACGCAACTTCACCAGCCAGATCAATACAGCGAATACCGTTGCGGAAGTGGCCGAAGACTACGAAGACCCTATTGTGTATCGCCGTCTGCGTGATTTAGGATACTTAGAATAGAAAGAGAAAGAACACACATGTATCCACCCGTTAGCCCAATTATTTTTCAGCTTGGGCCTCTCTCATTGCACTGGTACGGCCTCACCATGACTGCCGCTATCTTTCTAGGCACCTATGTTGCCAGCAGATATGTCACACAGAAGGGGTACGATGGAGGTATGGTGTGGGATATGCTGCTCTGGGTGCTCGTCCCGGCCATTATCGGTGCGCGTCTATACTACGTCTTTATTCAATCGCCACGTGGCCCGGGCGGCTTAAATGAATACCTCGCGCATCCCATCGAGATACTGCAAATATGGCGCGGCGGCATACACATCTACGGGGCCTTCATTTTCGGCGGCATTGCCCTGATCCTGTATATTCGAGCGCACAAACTACCAGTCCTACCCTATCTTGATGGCGTTGGTCTGGGCCTTCTGCTCGGTCAAGCCATCGGTCGCTTGGGCAATTTCATCAATCAAGAATTATACGGGCCACCAACCACGCTGCCCTGGGGGTTGCGTATCGACGCTGCGCATCGTATCGCACCCTACAACGACATGACCAAATATCCCGATAGCGTGCGCTTCCATCCCTTATTCCTCTACGAAATGACCTGGGATTTGCTCGGCTTTATTCTCATCCTCTGGATTGCACGGCACTTTGAGAAGCGACTCAAGACAGGCGATGTGTTCCTGCTCTTCCTGATCTGGTCGCCGTTGGGCCGCTTCTTTATTGAATTTCTGCGTACCGACTCCTGGTTCTTCCCTGGGACGCCCTTCAACCTTGTTCACCTGCTCACTGCGATAGCAGTGGTCACTGCCAGCGTGTTGTTATTCATGCGCCATCGTCAACCACAAGCGGTGCTTGGAACGGAGGGTGTGGCACAGTCGGATGTGGCAGCGGATAGCAGCGCACAAGCAGAAAACGCAGTTGAGAATGAAGATGCTACTAGCTCTGAAGAGGCAAAGACAGAAAACGCGCTATCATCATCTTCCGACGCAACAGATACAAAAGAGACAGTAGAAGAAGTTGAGATACCTGACAGAATTGAGGCAGCAGGGACAGCGGAACCCACATTTAAAGAGGGGCTAGCATAACCCAATGCCGCTGAAGCCATTTGAGCAGCTCAGCTATCATGGGCAAGGACGCCGTTTACGTGCGATGGCAGAGACAGCTCTGGCTAGCTATGAGCTATTGCCAGCACGCATCACCTTGATGACGCATCGCCACGACACGACCTTTCGCATCGTGACAGAGGATGGTCAGCGTTTTGTACTGCGAATGTACAATGCAAAGAGACGCGACAAAGCGATGCATCATTCAGAGCTGCAATGGCTTGCAGCTCTGCGGCACGAGACAGAGTTGATTGTGCCGGAGCCAGTGGCAACTAAAAGCAATGAGTTGATCGCGGAACTTGCTAGCAACGGCAGCAATGGTGGCGATGGCTTAGCAGAGACACGTTACTACGCCCTCTCGCGCTGGGTCGAGGGTCGTTTTCTACACACGAGTCTGACCCCTGCCCAATTCGCCCAGGTTGGTATGCTGACGGGCACGTTGCACCAGCATGCTCGTCATTTCACGCCACCAGATGGCTTTACTCGTACTCAATGGCAATGGCAATGGGTCTTTGAGGATAGCACTGAACTGGCACAACAAGGAACGCCACTGATCTCGCCAGAGACATTCGCATTGGTCAACGCGGCCTATGACAAAATCCGCGCACAGATGCAAGCACTTCCCCCTACAAAAGAGCACTATGGGCTTGTTCACTTTGACCTGCAACACACCAACTATCTCTTCCATCATGGCAACGTGCGCGCCATTGACTTTGGCGATTGTTGCTGGAACTATTATCTCTTCGATATGGTCATTCCCCTGTTTGACGTAGCTGACCGTGCGGACGAGGCGACTATGCGAGCCGCCTTTTTTCGCGGCTATGAACGTATTCTGCCATTGCCCGCCCACCACGAGACCTATTTACCGCTATTCAGGCTCATTCGCTTGCTCAAACGCATGAATTATTTAGTCAATAGTGTTGACAATCCTGCTCATCTGGCCCTTGTGCCACAATGGGTGGACTACACGACCCAGCACTTACGAGCTTATTTGCAGTGATAGTATCCTCGGCACGGGCGACCACAAGGGTCCACCCCACCCTGCAACCCCACCCCTACTGATCCCAGGTGAACTTGTAGCGGAGCAGCAGATGATTATCGGCCAGTTTCACGCTCAGCAGAGTTGACCAGGGTGCGGTAGCAGGAGAGAAGCCATAACCCTCGACAAGTGAGAGGCGATGTTGCTCTTGTGTGTGTCCAACGATGAGCGGCGATAAGGTAAGAAAGAGTTCGTCAATTAGGTGTGCTTTGAGGAATGAGGCCAGCAGCGTTGGCCCGCCCTCGTAGAGTGCGACGCGCACGCCGTAGTGCTCGGCGAGCAGTTTCAGCACCGCGTTGGGAGAGATGCCGCTTCCGGCCTGCTCTTCCTGCCCTGTCTCAACCACCCGCACTTCGATTGAGGCGGGGATAGGCTGTTGCGCAAGATAATCCTGCCCCTTTGCGGTGGTGGCAACGAGGGTATGCAGGCCAGGAACAGAAAAGGTGCGGTCGTTGAGATCGATATGGCCGCTTTCGGTCATAACAACCGTGAGCGGGTAGGGGCTCTGACGCCCTAGCAGTGTACGAAACTTGTCATACTCTGCCGCGAGAGGACGGTAAATGTAGGCGGGTATGCGCGGATGGTTGGCATCTGCGCGCAACGAACTGGTGCCAAAGATTACTGCGTCCGCCCGTGCGCGGAGCAGGCCCATCACCATCTTGTCCTGCTCTTTGTCTCCGCTGATCATGCCGCCGCCCACCTGACCGGGGGCGTTATATGAGACAACGCCATCTATTGACTCGACAAAGTTCGCGAAGACATAGGGGCGACTCGTGGCGACTCCCTCCGGCACTGCTAAGCCACCGTTATACAACGTTGCCAGAGCAGCTGGGAGCGTGTTCGGGTCTTCCGACTCACGTTCGTACAACGTAATCAAGGGTTCCATGTATACTCTTTTCCAAAGTTTCAGTGTCCCGGTAAGGGCGGTCGCCCGCGTCGGGGATACCTATGCCCGTTGGAGACGTTCTCGTCAACCAGGACGACGGTATCCCCTGCAAGGGCGACCCAAGGGTCCCACCCCCGCCTCGTCGTCCACCCCCGCCCCTACTGTTCGCTGCTCAATGAAATTACCTCGTCGCCCACGTGTAGTTGAGCATCCCAGGTGACGTTGATGGCTCCTTTGACGCTTTGATGGGCGGGACAGCCTTCCGGGTGGACGAGGAGTGCGCGTTCTGCTGCTTCACGAGACTCAGGAGGCACAGTGAGATCATAGTGCAGGACAATTGACTCAATGCGAATGGTTTTGCCTAGGCCGACAATACGTCCATCGACGGTTGCGCTATAGGAGGGGCGGTCATAGCGAATTTTGCGCCCTGACAGGGCACCGGCAAGTGTGCCGTACATTCAGCCAGCAACGGCGGCGACAATATGGTCGAGCGTCGAGGCAATGGGTGGTCCCTCTTTTGCGCCATAATATTCGCGCAACTTGCCTTGCACACCATAAATGACCGGCTCCGGCACATCACCCAGATATGCGTTGCGATAGCCATCTTTATAGACCAGACGACTATGTGAAATATACTCGAATGGGTCAGCCATAAGTGTTATATCCTTCCAATGTGGACAGAGTACGCCTCTGCTAGGGACATTGTACAACAAAAAGATTTTGCAAGGATGAAAGAACGGGTATGGCGACACTTTGGCCGTTATACCCGTTCTTTCATCCTTGCAATAACTAGTTTGAAAGATTTCTCAGGTCGGCGGCGCGGCGCAGTTTGCCACCCTCGCTTCGGGGAATGCTTCCTGGTGCGGCAAGATTCACTTTCGCGGTCAGACCAATGGTATCTTTAATCAGAAACGTGATCTTATTGCGTAAAGCACGTAACTGCTGATTCGCCTCTACAACCTCATCGGATAGCAGTTCTTCTGTCACCGTATTGAAGAGTGCCGCCGCCATTTCCACCTTCACCTCGATCTCGTCTAGGGTCCCTTCGCGCGTGACTGTCACTTGGTAATGAGGCACCACCTCTGGCACACCTTTGAGAATCTCTTCAATCTGCGTGGGATAGAGGTTGACGCCACGCACGATCAACATATCATCGGCGCGGCCACGAATCGGACCCATGCGGACATGCGTGCGACCACAGGCACACGGTTCGTGATCGAGATAGGTGATGTCACCAGTCCAGTAGCGCAGTAGGGGCATCGCCTCTCTGGTCAGATGGGTGAAGACCAGCACGCCTTCTTTGCCGTCGACTAGCGGTTCGCCAGTAGTGGGGTCGACCACCTCTGGATAAAAATGATCTTCCCAGACATGGCTGCCAGCGCGTGCCTCGATGCATTCCTGCGAAACGCCGGGGCCGATAATCTCGCTCAGGCCATAAATATTGGTCGCGGCAATGCCCAGACAGGTTTCCACATCGCGGCGAATGACCTCTGTCCAGGGTTCGGCACCGAGCAGGCCAACTTTCAGGCTGATCTCTTGTGGTGCAATGCCGCGCTTCTTGAACTCTTCTCCCAGCGTTTGCGCATATGAGGGCGTACAGCAAATCACCTCTGGCTTGAAGTCGAGAATCAGCGTGATCTGGCGTTGCGTGGCACCACCCGATACTGGGACCACCGTCATGCCCAAACGCTCACCACCATAGTGAATGCCAAGGCCACCTGTGAAGAGGCCATAGCCATAGGCGTTGTGTAGAATCATGCCGGGCTTTGCACCAGCGGCGGCGAGCGAACGAGCGTTGACCTCGGCAAAAATATCGATATCATTCGCGGTATAGCACACCACGGTTGGCTTGCCAGTGGTACCACTACTAGCATGAATACGCATCAGGTTTTCGCGTGGAACGGCCAGCAAGCCGAAGGGGTAATAGTCTCTGAGAGTTTGTTTCTTGGTGAAGGGAAGTTTTGTGAGATCATCAATTGATTGCAGCGCAGCGGGTTTGATGCCGCTGCGGTCTAATGTCTCACGATAGTAGGGAACCTGCGCGTAAGCATAGCTCACGATGTTACGCAACCGCTTGCTCTGGAGTTGCCGAAGCGACTCACGCGGCATAGTTTCGATTTCCCGATTGAACATCATCGCCTCCGAGGTTAGCAGTACAGCATCGTACCGACGAGGATAAAAAACGAACTTGGGACTGCGTTATACCCTAGTATATCATCCACTCCCTTTCCTCCCTCTCCCCCATATCCCCGTATCCCCCGTATCCCGATCTATACCGCTTTGAATTGCTCAAAGGGCTGATGACAGTCGTTACAGTAACAGATGGCGCGGCAAGGCGTCGGACCAAACATATTTTCCATCTGCACATTTGCGGAATGGCAGAGGGGGCATTCTAGGGAGATAGGTTTTCTGCGCACGGTCACATCGATCAGGTTGTTGCGAGATGGCGGTGCAAGACCAGCCGCCAGCAACATTTTCCGTCCGGCAGCACTGATGCGCTCGGTTGTCCAGATCTCGTCAAACACGACTTTGACATCAACGGGCTGGCCGTGGCTGGCTAGCTTCTGCTTGATGTCGCGGCGCATCATCTCGAGCGCGGGACAGCCAACAAAGGTGGGCATCATCTCGACGAGAATACGTTCGCCAACCTCGACCTTGTGAATAATACCCAGGTCTACCAGATTAATGGTGGGTATTTCGGGATCAGGAATGTCATGTAGCTCATCCCAAATGGTTTGTTCTAATGTCGTAATCATGCTACCACACTCCTTCCGGCTCCAACTTGCGCACCATCGTCATCTCTTCATACAGTTCGTCCCAGCCAGTGCCATGTTGTCCGTGGCGGCCACCATATGCAGGCTGCACATGCAATTGCCATTGATCGCCTACTTTAGAGGCCGGGAAGGGCAGATTGTACTGCGCAAACAAGGGCTGGATATGTTCAAGCCAGGGATTGAGCAGTTCGGAGGTGCGGCTGGCAATGATACCCTCGGCTTGCAGCAAGGCTTCGCCGGGTGCCTCCTCGAACAAGCCCAACACATCCGGCCAGAGTGCTGCGAGTGCGGCCTCTAACTGTGTTCGTGCCATTGCTGAAGAGGTGGAGAGCGTCTTCCACCAAGTTTCGCCATGCCAGAGGTGATATTTCTCTTCGCGATAGACCTTCTGGAAGGCATTGGCAAGCGGCGTATAGCTGGATGTGAGCAGGCTTTCCGTTCTGAGGTTATCGAAGAGGTCATAGAGGAAGCGGCGCACGATGGCTTTTGCCCATTGCACCTCGCCCGTGTGATGACCTTTGGGGTCGTACATGACGGTCAGGCGTGCCTCAAGCAAACGAGCGTGATAGTACTCGTTCTTCGGGCGCAGATAGGCCAGGAAATCAGCGTCACTATCCTCCATCTCTGCTACCAGCATATAAGCAAGACGGGCATGACCCAGTTCATCTTGTGCCAGTGAGCTAAAGGCCACATCTTCCTCGATGATAGGGGCGATTCCTGTCCATTCCGCGTCACGCATACCAAGCGCAAGTTCATCGTCGGCAATAGTGAGTAAGTAGCGTTTGAGAGCAGTTTGCGTTTCAGGCTTGATGGTCATATCCAGCTCCCTTCGCGTCTGCATGCAGCGCACGCAGTGTACGGCGTTTCTCTATAGTGACACGATAGCCCTCACCCATGCGGTGCTTACGATCTAGTGGCGGCTGCAAAAAATCAAGGTCTGATACCTCGACGATAGTCTCTCGTGGCACCACCCAGAGACGCACCGCCTCCGAGCGGCGACTGAAAATGTCACGCGCATATTGCGCAGCAAGTTCTGATGTTGGTGCCTCAAGACTGCCCTCGTGCTGCAAATGGCCCGCGCCCTTTTCCTGGCGAAACACCTCGTAGATACTCATTTGTTCTCTCTCCTAGCATCATGATACATATGAACAAATTACTTTGGTAAGAGCTGTAGGGGACCAGATTTATCGCGTCCACAGCGCAATTCATTGCGCGAGATTGGCCGAATCACTGGCGATAAATCGCCTTGGGGCGCGATAAATCTGGCCCCTACGGATGGGTTTTTACGATGCGACGAGCACTTTGTCGCCAAGAATGGCTTGACGGACCCACGCGCCTTCGTCATAGGAGAGGCGGCGGAAACCTAGACGCTCTTGAGAGGCGGGTCCATGGCCTGTTACGACGGCGAAGAGTTCTTTCCAATCGGGTTCGGTGTACTGCCAGATTTTGGTTGCTTCATCATAGTGCAACTTCGGATCAGGAATGACTAGCCCTAGCTCTTGAATTTGCTTCACATAGCGTGAGAGCCAGGCTTGCCGCAGTTCCTCATTCGTCTTCTCCTTCAAACCCCACTCGATGCCATCGTCTTCAGCAGCGGGTACATTCGGCCCAAAGAACATCATGATGGGTGCCCACCAGCGGTTGACCGCCTCCTGCAACATGGCCCGCTGCTTCTCGGTTCCAAGCGCGAGGGTGAGTACCACGTCTTCGCCGTGTTTCAGGTGGAACGCCTCTTCCCAACAAATCTTGACCATCGTGCGACTATAGGGAGCGTAATTTGTGCGGCGCACGTTTGTCTGCGCGAACAAAGCCGCTGAGTCGGCCCACCAGACGAACAGGCCCATATCGCCCCAGGTGTCCATGGGGTAGTGAAAGATATTATGGAACTTGCTCTTGCCCGCGAAGAGGTCTTCCATCACCTGTTCACGCGGCTTGCCGAGGTCCTCCACGAGACGCAACAAAAGCTGGGCATGACCCACCTCATCCTGCACCTTTGAGGCCACGGCCAATCTGCGATGCATACTCGGGGCGCGCAAAATCCAGGTTCGCTCTGGCAAGGCTCCCATCAATTCAGAAAGGGCGTGCCGCTCAATGAATTTGATCAGCAGTTGCCGATACTCTTCTGGCATCCAGTCATGAGATTCAACTTTGTGTCCTTCCTTCAACAGCTGTTTGAAGGTGGCAACTTGTTCTTCATAGGTCATGGCAATTCCCCTTGTTACACCCCTCAAGCTTAATGAGAGGGTTATGTGCTCGCGCTATTACTGTATATCACTCAAATACACGATGTTAACTTATCAGCCCACAGGTGAGTGCGCGCAGAATAAACGTACTATACTGGTCAGCGAGTTGCTCCATGGTCAGTTCGCCACCCACATGAAACCATTGATAGGTCCAGTTCAGTGCTGAGAGCACAAAGAGCGTCGCCAGCCGTGTATCTTCAACATGAAAAACGCCTTGTCGCATGCCTTCTTCAATCACTCTGCGAAAATGGCCCTCGTAGGCATCACGTAGAGCCGTGATCTTGCCACGCAGCGGCTGTTCTAAAAATTTCCACTCTTGAAAGAAGACCGTCGCATTGGGAAGTTCGTTCGCGATCACCGCCAGATGCCCACGTATCAGGCGCAGCAGTTGTTCTTCGGGTGTGATATCCTGCGGCACCGCCTCTGCTTGTGCCAGAAACTCGCCCGCCGCCTGCCGCACAATTTCCCATAATACCTCTTCTTTCGAGGTTATATGTGAATACAGACTGGCCCCCCGCAGGTCGAGAGATCGTGCCAACTCACGCATGGTTGTACCGTGATAACCACGCTGGCTGAAGAGGTCGCCCGCAATATTGAGAATATCGGTCTTGTTATGCATTCTTTTATCTCACAATTTGCTAACGAACGTTCGCTAGTTATTAGTAATATTACCTTGCAATATGGATAAAGTCAAGCTGAAGTGTTGCCAGCAATGCTTGCTCAAACTGTGCCAGGACATCGGACTCGCGATGGGTTATCTTCTCCAGGGGAAAGAGCGTGCGCCCAAAGCGAAACACACCATCTTGCTCCACATGCTCTACTTTTGGTACCTTTTTGGGCGCGGGAAAGTGTGATTTGCCAATTGGATAGGGCATATGAAAGGAAAAACGTAGTTCGGGAAAGTGCGCTGTCGTTATTTCCAGGTAATAGAGGGCATAATAGTCACGCTCAATCTGTACGAAGCAATGAGGGCAGGCGTTAATAGCGGCTTTATGTATTTCGTAAAACTCCCACTTATCTTCGTAGTAGCCTTCGATTTTCTCCTCATAATGCTCATCACAGAGACTGAGCACCATTTTATCAGGATTTTCGGGCCGATAAAATGAAAGTTTTGCAAAAGGGGTGTGATACAGGAGTTGCATGGCTTCGTTTTTGCGTGCGTACCATGCATCTCTTTGTGCTTGATAGCGCGCCATATGCTTGCTGCTATGCAAGCCTTTCAAGTGGTTTTCCTTAGCCCAACGTGAAGCCCAGCAGGTCCAATAGGCGAGTTGCAGGACCTGCGCTAAATCTAACGAAGCCTGTATCGTCCATGTTGTGACCGTTTCTTGCCATGCTAGTTGGAATTGTTGACGCAGTTGCTGATTGATCTTTCTACGCTCGACCGCCAACGACACACCTAAACGACGATGCTGCTGAATCTGATCTTGATATTCCTGTCGCCAGGACGCGATCTCGTCCTGACTGATTGCTATTACGACACGACGATCATGCACAGGATAACGTAAATCTTTGCCTGCCTTCCTAAAAGTGCGATACTCCAACACTACTAGTTTGCCATCTTTTACCCATCGTTTCCGCTCGGTAGCAGAACACTGTAGCAGGTTTTCCAGTTCTGCGGGTCCGACCGCCAGTTCTGAGGGAAACATTGCCAGAAGACGCAGCTTCTCGTCTTGATTCTTGTCGATTAGCGTGACAAGTTGTGTAACGAGTTGCTCTTTGGAAAGTTTTTGCAGGTGAGAATAGCCCAAGAAGGCTCTCACTTGCTGTTTGGAAAGGGCCTTTGCCAGGAATTTTGTGTACATTTCTCTTTCTCCACTCACAATTCCTCTCAGTGAGAGGTTTCGTGTTTGTGTTTTCTATGAAAGAGATACACCGAAAGGCAGAAAAAGCGGAAAAGCGGTGCAACGAGAGGAGAAACAAATAGAGGTATTCATACTCTTTACTGTATTCACCCTTATAATGAGCAAGCAGATATATTATAACATGGCGCAGAGACTATAATCTGTGCTCACTCTCCATGAAAATAGCGTAGTAAGTATGTTTACCTCTAAATAGATGGTACGTACAACTTTGTCGGGAAGTTGCTCGCATATCATACACTATACATTATAGTAGCCATAGGCCGTGATGTCAATAAAGCGAACAAGCAAAAAGGCGACACTAGAATAATTTGCCGATTGACACTATTAATTTTTTAAGCTATACTAGAAATATCATGGATTTAAAGAAGCTTGGCCAGCAACTACACAACAAACGAGAAGCGTTAGGCATTCCACTTGCTGCACTCGCCCGAAAAGCAAGCGTTGGACGAAGCACGCTTTGGACACTAGAGCGCGGTGAGAATCCCAAGACAGGCAAGCCCTCCCGTCCGGCAAAAGATATTTTGGAGAGAGTAGCTACCGCCTTACATTTAGCATCTACCGAACTAGACGAATTGCTCATTCTGGCAGGCTATCAAGTGGAATATACACCTCAGCCAGAGACCTCTACATCTTTAGTTGCAACGTCTGCCCTCGCTCTAGAGCAAGACAGTCCTCTTTCTGCCATGCATATGCTTATCACGAGTTTACAAGCACTGCAACAATCCACTCAGGAAATCAGGGTAGACGTAAATGACTTGAAACTCGTCATGCGTGAACTGATTGATCAATCGATAGCACCAAGAAAAGCTCACTCGGTAGAAGCCCATCTTTCATACAACTATCCCATCTATTACCCCTTCATTATCCAAGATTGCTTATGGAACATTCTGGCTGAAAATGATGCGCATGTACATATGGTAGGCAAGCTCATGGCGGGAAGAAACTTGCTAGAGATATTCTTTGCCTCGGATGTACGCCCCATGCTTGATGACTGGGAGCACACCACCAACCGTGCCCTCTGGTATTTTTATATCTCGACAACCGGGCTTTTTGAGAGCCTGCAACAAAGTAACCTTGAAGCGTATGAGCGTATTCATAGCGACTATAAACGCTTACTGGATCGCCTTTCTGCTTGGCCCGATTTTTCCGATATGTATAAGCCATCAGAACTAGCAAAAGAGGAGTTGCTATTTCCTGACCCCAAAGATGCTCCTTTCTTGGCCTGTGAATTGACTATTATGTGTCATCTATCGTCGTTGGTGCATCTGCATCTGCAAACAATTGTGCAACTCGTGCATGATAACGAAGCAGTCACCATTCACGAAGCATTAGTTCCGCAAAATGAGGAGACAAAGGCAGCACTCATCCTTATGCATCTTGCCGCCTCTTCATGGCAAAAACCAGACATGAACGACCCCTTGCTCAGACAGGCTATATGGGTGCTAGCAGTGCTCAAAACTGTGGATGAGGGGCTTGTGCTTGGTGATCTGAATAAGCAGTGGCAACCGGAAGCGGCGTTAAGGCACTTATTTATTGCTCTTTCTGCACGTTACGATAAACAAAACAAAAACAATGAGAGTATCCTTGCCCAACAGATACGCCACACGCTTGATGAGCTAGAGACCAGAAACAAGGTAAGAAAACAGGCCATGATCGATATGATTATTCACATGGATCAGCGCAATCTCTTTATCAAGCAATTGCTCAACCCTCCCCAGCATCTTCCTACGACAAGGACAGTATAGGTCCAGCATAGCAGTTCCCATCACAGCAAACCTTTTCGATCATACTCTGGCAGAAGCACATCGTCATCAATATCCACGTGGTCGGGCAAAACTGTTTTATCTCCGAGCTGGCTAGCTTCTTGTTTTTTCGCGTTCGGCGTCGCTGCATGTTTGCCAGCACGCAGAATCGCCCGGCCCAACAGGTCTCCCAGCACTACCGCGCCGATACCTCCAAAGAGACTACAGGCTAGGTAGAGGATCGCAGGCAACCAGTGCTGGCCCGCTAGCAGCAACACATCACCGAGAGCTAGGCTGCTAAAGGTGGTGTAGGCCCCCAGAAAGCCCACATTGATAAAGAGGCGGCGTGTGGGTCCGACCAGAAAGGTGGCGTCAGCGAGTGTCGTCACGCATGCCAGAAGCAAAGCACCGATGAGGTTGATGAGCAAAATATCGAAGGGCCAGCCTTTGCCCAACCAACCTTGAATGAGCAGACTGAGCAGATAGCGGGTAATGGTTCCACAGAACCCGCCAGCGAGGACTGCCACCCAGCGACGGCGTGCCGTCAGTGTCTTTGTCACGAAAACAAGCCTCCTAGCATCCATCCTCCTGCCGCAACGAGGAGGCCAAGCGCAAACGTTCCCCCGAGATAGAGCAGTCCTTGTACACTGCTTCCCCCGCGAATCAGTTGGACGCTTTCCCACTGCATCGTGCTAAAGGTGGTATAGCCCCCAAGAAACCCTGTGGCGGCAATGGTCTGCGTGGTGACACTCATGATGTGACGACCGACTAACCCAGCCAGCAAGCCAATCAGAAAAGCACCGGAGAGGTTAATGATGAATGTTCCCAGCGGAAATGGGAAACTGACACGCTCCGCAAAAAAACGACCAAGTAGGTAGCGGGCCAACGCGCCAATGGCACCAGCTACTCCCACCAGCCCAACCTGAAGCAGTGATGTACTCGTCATTCCTGCGTCTTTTCCTTCCAGAAGACGATATCCACAGGAGTGGACGTGATCATTCCCCGTTGCACTAGCCGATCTAGGAGTGGCAGAAAGTGCTCAATGCGCTCCTCGTCATCAACGATCTCGACGATCATCGGGAGATTGTCCGCGATATCGGGAAGTCTGTCTGTAGAAAGATGGTGTTCAGGGCCAAAGCCCTCGATGCCCCGCCAAACGGTTGCACCTCTGATTCCCTGCTGATGAGCCAGCTCCACGATAGCTCGGTACAGCGGTTTGCCCTGCCATTCTGCGGATTCTCCGAGAAAAACGCGCAGGCGTTTACCTCGAATGGGCAAGGATGAAGATGTCGTCATTATGATGATTCACTTCCTAGTAATAAACGTAGTAAATCGAAGCGTCCTATCATCCCCATCAGGTGGTTCTCGTGATCAACGACTGGCAACACTTTGCGACGAGTCTCCATCATGAGCTCAATCGCTTCCTGAACTGAAGCGGTGTCGACAATGGTCACGACGTTGCGGTTCATCACATCCGCTGCCTTGCGTACCTTGCCAGAAGGGGATTGTAACGCAGTGGTCGGTAATCGGCCCGGCTTACCTCTGGCCCAATCAGCGAGGACCGCAAGGAAGCGCGGACGTACTACCTCCTCCATGCCTGCAAGGACATCCACGTCGCTGATGATCCCCATAACGTGTCGTGTGTCGTCAGTGACAATCACACGTTTGATGGATGATGAGATGAGTTCATCAACGACCTCAGCAAATGAGGTCTGCTCCTCAACGGTCACGATATTGTGATGCATGTACAAGGCAACAGGTTGTTGTTGTGCAGGCACTCCTGCCAGAGACCTGGCCTTTTCCAGCGGTTGAGTGGCACTACTGGCCTGTGGGTTCATCAAAGGACTGGTGCGAATCGTGTGCAACAGGTCAGCTCGCGTCACCATGCCGAGCAGTAGTCCACTTGCATCAACAACGGGTAGGTTGCGCAACCGTGTTTCAATCAGTACCTGTGCGGCCTCGCGGATCGTTTGCTCTGGCCGAATGGTGCGAACCTGCCGATTCATAATATCTTGCGCCGTACTCTGACTCTGATGTGCGGCTTCCAGCGATGCAGAAATGGCCTCCGCTGTGAGGGGATCTAATTCACGAGCGGTGCGGACGAGTCCACGCCGCATCGGGAGGAGGCCTGAGTTGATGAGGTCGCCAGTACTCAGGATGCCCTCTAGATGCCGCCGCGCGTTCACCACAGGGAGCACACGAAACGGGGCGAGCAATAACAGATCAACGACCGTCGCAACGGGTGTTTCGGGGGAAACGACGGTCACATCGGTTTCCATCACCTGCCGCACAGGAATCTTAGTGGAAATTCCGTGCCGTCGCGCATGCGTATACTTCAAGACGTCGACCTCGTGCAACGTCATCAATCCCCCGTTCATCATCTCTTGTAGACCAGGGATCAGGCGTTGTAAGCGCGCAGGTTGATCCACCACAGAGATGATCAAAGGAGCTTCGGAGGACCACTGGAACCCTTTTTGCTCATGGAGGTGCTCACCAGCCCCGTACCCAGCAACGGCACGAGTCACGGTGGCACCAGCTCCTCCGTGCTCACGCAAAAACTGCACAATTGCGACATACAACGGTCGGCCACGCCATTGATCAGACTCACCAACATATATTGTCAACATCTGGGCCTTGCCCTGACGGAGTAGACTCATTGCCTCTCCCCCCTCATCTCATGAATGGTTCCCGCCGCGGGAAAGAAGTCCCTTTACGAGTATATAAAATGGTCCAAGCAAACGTCAAGCTTACCCTCCATACAGTTTTGGCGCATCTTCTAAAAAGAGGATGCGCCAAAACTGTATGGAGGGTAAGTGGTGAATGATATCGTTGTTAACGAGAACTCATCGGTTGTTCATCTCTGCTCAGCAGCGCGTAGCGGTACCAAGCGATAGCGTTTGAGCGCGGAAGAAGGGCTCGTTGAGCAGAATTTGTCTCAAGAAATGCTCTGGATAAGAGCAAAAATTCTCAATCTTTGTGTAAGTTAGCGACTTTTTTTCTTCTTCCTTGAGATAGCATCAGAACTTAGAGATATGAACTGCGCGTCAGATAGTCAGGGTTGCTTGACATCTTCTTCCTCTGCTGTTTCCTGGTGTATCTTGGCCATCTCTTCATCGATTTTCTTCATGTGCATGCGCCTGATGCGCGCACGCTCGATGCGACGTGCTTCCACAGCATTGGCTGGTAACAGAGGAGGAACTGGCGTGGGTTTTCTGTTCTCATCCAAGGCGACAAAGACGAGTTGGCTTCTGGCGATTGTGCGTACCTCACCAGTCATCAGGTCCTCTGCAACCACTTCAACGCCAACCTCCATACTGCTACGGCCCACATAATTGAGCGCACAATGGACAGATACTACATTCCCGATGTAGGCGGGTGCGAAGAAATCGAAGCGTTCGATACGCGCAGTCACCACAGGTTTACGCGCATGCTTCATGGCGACAATGGCAGCGGCTTCATCAACCATACGCATAATGACGCCGCCATGCACGTTGCCGTGTCCGTTGGCATCGAGTACCTCCATCATACGGATGGTTGTACTTCTTGAGTACGCGATACTGCGTCCCGCACTGGTATCTTCGGATTGCGTGTGATCCATTATTCCGCCTCCCACACTTGTACGGTTTTATCAAACCCAGACGAGGCGATGCGCGGTCCCGACCAGGCGATAGAGATCACAGCATCGAAATGGCCGCGATAGGTCATAGCAAGATTGCCAGTGTTCGGGTCCCACACCTGCACTGTACGGTCAAAGCCACCGGAGGCAATGTACTTTCCATCCGGCGACCAAGCCACGATATGCACATAGAAGGCATGACCTCGATAAATCGTGATTGGCACACCTGTAATGGAGTTCCATACCTGCACGGTATGATCTCCACTGCCAGAGGCAATGCGGGTCCCATCCGGCGACCACGTTACGGCCCATACGCCCGCGCTATGTCCCTTGTATGACAATAATGTTTGACCTGTGGTCGCGTCCCATACTTGTACCGTGCCATTATCGCTGCCGGTAGCGACACGCTTGCCATCGGGCGACCACTCGGCTGCAGTGACATGGCCGGGATGGTCACGATACGTTAGGAGCAGTTTGCCAGTCTGGGCGTTCCACACCTGTACCGTGCCATCATCCCCACCGGAGGCAATCAACTTGCCATCAGGCGACCACGAGGCGGCACTTACGAGTGCTGAATGGCCGCGATAGACCAACAACGTTTTGCCTGTCGAGGCATCCCACACTTGTACAGTATGATCGTAACCCGTCGAGGCAATGCGTGTTCCATCTGGCGACCAGCGCACCGTAAAGACGGGCCCCGTATGCTTGCGATAGATAAGCACATGCTTACCTGTCGCGGCATCCCATACTTGCACGGTCCCATCCAAGCTCGCGGAAGCAATGCGACGTGCATCAGGCGACCACGCCACCCCAAACACCATACTTGTATGGCCTTCATAGGTATAAAAGAGACTACCAACAGGAATGCTGCTCGCCCTTTGCGAGGAAACGGATAGCGCGGCAAACACATTATGACGTGTAGCATCCGTTGTTGGACTAGCGGCAGAGGGAGGAAATGGAGTATATGTCGAGCAAGCTGCCAGAACGAGCAACAAGCCGCTGAGCAGTGTCCAATATATACCTTTTCTGTATCGTGTGAGATGCATTGTGTTTCCTTGAAAAAACAGCCATTACGAATTTGTACGTCTTACAAAAGAATACGCATTCTTACTGTCGCAAGATGCACATTTCTGCTTGCATTGCACTTCACTCGCCGTTACGCGAATACAAAGAAGCGCAAGTGCCGCCGATACGAAATCTCAAGCGGCACGCAGAAGAGTTTCGTTGCCACTCTGCATCCTCTCGCTCTGCCAGCGGCCTCACAACTCTGTTGCCCGCCTCATTGCCTAGCTTGCTACCCTATGCGAACTTAAACGACTGTAGCATGGGTTGAAAGAAGCCTTGATTGGCAAGGTCGAACACCTGTGAACCAGTGAGATACACGAGGGTATACGCCTTGGTAGAAGTTGTATGGGCAGGATGATTATCAGCGATCACAATCGCTTTGACATTGACCGAGGCAGATTGGCCCGGTGGCACCAGATCACCTGTGGCGGCTCCCTGGCTCCAGCTATCGCCCGCGACCTGCGTCGTCGCAGCGACATCGACCGTCTGATAATTCTTGACTCGCGACTTGAAGAGGAGCATGCCGCCTTGTACGACACTAGAGGAAGGAAGGGCACCATCCACATTATTGACGGTACTCACGGACATCGAGGCAATGCCCTGTGGATCGGTGAACGTGACGGTGCTCTGATTTTTGCTCACCTTCCAGCCAACAGGATAGCCAATAGTGAAACCATCGCCGCTATAGCTTGTTAACGATGTAGCCGGGGCAGCAGTCGGAGTGGGGGTAGCACTGCCTGATCCGCCAAACAGATCGCAGGCAGTTACGAGTCCAGCGAGTAAAAGAAGACACGATACAGAGAAAAACCAGCGTAGTATGCGCTGTAGCATAAGTATGTTTCCCTTCAAGCAGTAGATGTAGCTTTTCAGCGTAGACCAGATGGATATAGGCAATAGCACAGTATTTATCAGGATTATAACACACCTTGTACCACAATTCGCTATTCCAGGCCGCTTGACCCGCTTTTCTCATGCGCAAAGGAGCTAGGTGGCGGCAATCTTGCATAGGCTTATGCAATTGCCGCCACCTAGCTCCACTATCGTTATCACAAGCAATGGTGATGGTGTTAGAGGTGCAGAGCCTCTACCGTTTCTAACACCTCTTGCGCGTGCTCGTCCGGCTTCACTTTGTGCCAGATTTTACGCACCACGCCTTCTTTATCAATCAAGAAGGTTTCGCGGTTCACTCCCATGTATTTTCGCCCATACATATTCTTCTCTTTCCACACGCCATACAACTGCGAAACAGTGGTATCGGTGTCAGATAACAGTGGAAAGGACAGACCATATTTATCAGCAAATTTTTGATGCGAGGCCACATTGTCACCTAGCACGACGACGCCACGCCGCTGCAAGAGATGGTTGGGATACTCTTCTGTCCACTATTACCCACGTGGAATGCCTTAATCTAAATGATCAAAATATTGCGGTGTTCCGTCCCATAAGGAGTACAGTTCGCCATCTCCCCAGAAGTTCAGGTCTCCATTGGTCGAAGTGCGTTTAAAAGCTATGAACCTGGGATGAGGCTTACTAGTATCCTTAGCTACTTCTGTGCCTCTCTGACCATCACCACTGACATACTCCGAATCGATCGGCTGAAGAATGGCTTCATACGGGAAGTCCGCCACAATCTTAGCGAAGTAATTGGATACCATGTTGTATCCCCCATGCGCGACTACAATGTGCCCTGTGAGTCCCTTAAGGCATTCAGGACCAATGATTGACGGAGCAGGTGTCTCACCGTTCTGAAAGAATCTGTTCAACTCCTCTGCTATGTCAACACACCATCCGCCGACTCTACGTGAATCCACTAATTCAATATTCGGGAACCCCAGGCCAGATGGAATACTGCGAGCGAATCGTTTTGCTACTGGCTGGAACCTTGATGTCGTCGCCAGAATACCCTTATGGGCTCTTTGCTGTACTGCTATGCCAAATAGCGCGGCTACCGCGTCAAGGCCAATCGGTCTGTTTGCGTATCGTTTGGCTTGGACCAGTGTGACCATCTGCGGGATGGATTGACTTTGGTAAAGCCTGATGTCAACACCCCCATCATTTGTTCCCGGCCCAAGCTCGGTACGGAAGCCTTGATTTCTGAAAACCGCATCAAGGAACTCTTCGTATTGGCACCATTCCAAACGCGCTATGTGATCAGGATGTTTGGCGAAGTGCTCGAAAACTTCCCCGTGAATATTGTAGAGCCGATGTGTCGCAAGATGCTGTATCCATTGCCAGCGGTAGAGGACCAAATACTCATCTGCCCGCTTCTCATCGGACGGCATAATGCAAATCGTCACGTGATCTTCCCTGTCGTAATAAAAACCGCGCATCTCGAGCATTGACCGGAAATGTTCAGAGAGTTCGTCAGAATCTTCCCGGTCAAAGCTAAAAACGCGGTAAAGTGGTCCTTCAAAGGTCAGAAGAAGAGCTTCGTAGCGTTTGGGCGCATCCTCCTTATGGAGGAACGGTGTGTGAAATGAGGAATCGTACCAGAGATCATTCTCTTTTGCCCAAGACTCGATGGCGCAGCGCAATTCGGTAAGCTCGGCCATGCATCTTGCTTCGTTAACGGTTGCCGAGCCCAGCCGAACTCCGCCATCTGCTTCAAAGGCTCGAATTTGTTGAGGTTCACTCGGCATATGAGATATTTCCTTAATGTCACTCAGAGGTGGACATGGATAGTGAGGGCTAACGTGTTGTCCGCATCGGGTGATACTCCCGTAAATGTCCAGAGGCTAGGGCTGTTGACCAACAGTTGTATGACTATCACTTGTACATTCTTATTGGTACAGAGAAAACCAGAAAGATGAGGCGCATTCTTCCCTCAGTCTGAAGACATGAGGGTGCTCTGCGCCGATGTCTATGGACATTCATTTGGCAAAGGGAAATCAGGATTTGTAATTTCCAGTTGAAAAAGTCATTTCTGATTCCTTAAGCCAGAAAGATAAGTTTAAAGCCCTAACGACTCAATGGTATTGAGCACCTCTTGTGCATGACCTTCAGCTTTCACTCTAGGCCAGACATTGCGGATGATACCATCTTTATCGATAAGAAACGTCTCACGGTTGATGCCCATGTATTTTTTGCCGTACAGGTTCTTTTCCTTCCACACCCCGTAACGCTGCGATACGGCGGTATCGGTGTCGGAAAGCAGGGGAAAGGGAAGCCCGTATTTACCAGCGAATTTCTCATGCGATGCGATATCGTCGGCACTGATGCCCAGCACGACGATGCCGCGTTTCTGCATCTCATGGTCGGCATCGCGGAACGAACACGCTTCGGACACACATCCGGGCGTATCGTCTTTTGGATAGAAGTACAAGACTATATTTTTACCGCGTAACGCGCTTAACCGCACGTTGCCGTCTTTAACCACTGTTTCGTTTCCGATAGCCGGAAGCGTGAAATCAGGGGCGGTTTGCGACTCCTCTATTGGTGCATCACTCATATCATTTACCTCTCTTCAGGGAATATACGGTGAAAAAGAGTTCGGATAAGCCGAACCCTTTCAGTGTATCACAAGAAACGCCCCATTGCGTGTGAGGCACCAAAGGAGGAAGGAAACCGGGCAAGATTATCCGGCCTGCGGGGGGATGCCCAATATATCCTCGTACCTGTCGAGTAATTCCAGGAAAGTCATCTGCTCCAACTGTTGCTGGTATCGGAGCATTCACATCTGCTTGTAGGTTTCCTCTCGTAAATCGACAAGCGAAGCCGGACGTGATACACTATCCCTGGACTTTTCGCCTGTCCGACGGCACAAGCCGCTATCACAGCGTCTTTGCCGCTGTGTGTACAGTAAAAAGGATGGGGCATTGCTTTTGTGCTGTGTGTACCCTGCAAAAGTCCCATAGCACAAAACCGTTACAAGAGTCTGCGGGGACGCTTGGCGATTCTTCCAAGCGTCTTTCGGCCTCACCTCCTTGAAAAAGCCTGGATCAGTCGGAAAAGTTAAGCCCGTCGATGTCCTTGTAGGTAATCTCGTGTCCTAACCCCTCAGATAAGGCATTGGCAATCTTTCCGGCGGTCGCCTTCAAGATGCTCTTGCCTCTTTCGGCATCACGCACGGTACTCTCCCGGAGACCTGCATGACGGGCAAGTTCCGCCTTCGACCATCCAAGCTTAACCCGATATTCTTCTAGATTCATAGGTTAAGCACTCCAAAAAACAGATTCTGCCTTCAGTATGCCATCTTTATACGGCGGTGTCAATGGTTGTACATTGTTATAGCACGCGTTGCATCAATAACAGACGTTTTATAGCAAAACACACCGTTTTATGGTATAGTTGTAGGTAGGGATTCGTTATCCTCAGACGCGCCATCGCTGTTATTTGCAGAAGAGGGAACAAGTGAATGCCAGAACCCAAAGCATTTCGACACGCCGGAATGCCAAGGAGCCGATCCGTCACTTTACAGCCATAACAGCAGGTACTCATAACACAGTTAAGCAGAGTATAAGGTATAAAATCGGGGATTTCTCCCCGCCTCACGAGGTGGAAAATGCAACCACAGAACATGATGCAGCGCAAACGCGTTGTCATTTATTGCCGCGTCAGCACAGACAAGCAGGAACAGGACGGCGAGAGCCTGGAATATCAGGAGGCGGTAAAACGGCGGAACCAGACCCGTGAAATCACTCTGGATGGTTACGAGGGCGAATGGTTTACGATCAATAAACTAATCGAGGATAAGGTCGTTACATGGCACAGCATACACCGCGCTATTGATAGGGGGGAAGTTCAACTCCACACGATAGACGAGCCGCATCCTTTTATTCACCGCGACGAGCTTAACCGTTTCTTGCGTGAAACACCGGTAAGGACCCGCAGCGAGCGGGAGAATGTCGCACCAAGGGTCGAGATCACGTATACACCAATTTTCACAGGTGTTCAATCTTCCTTTGATAAAAGTACAAAACGACGTTCTTGCCTTTAAGATCACCTAAATGCACCTGCCCATCTTTTACTACATCGTCGCTCCCTATTGCGGGCAGTGTAAAGTCTGGTGCTGGTTGCTGTTCTTGAATTGTTGTCTCACTCATAAAGATACTCCTCTGTGCGAGAAAAAATAGACCGTTAGAAGACAAAGCAGTTACTTCGCTTCTAACGGTCAAAACACGCTCGCACGGGAAACTTATTCCCTTATCGTACGGAGAGCATGCGCTCTAAGGCTACACGCGCCCAGTGGGATGTCTCCTCATCCACGCTCACCTGATTGATCACCTCGCCTTGTACCAAGCCTTCGAGCACCCAGGCAAGGTAGGCAGGATGAATACGGTACATGGTCGAGCAGGGGCAAACAATCGGGTCCAGGCAGAAAATGAATTGCTCTGGATGCGCCTTGGCGAGCCGATGCACAAGATTGATTTCGGTGGCAATGCCCCACTTGCTGCCTGCTGGTGCCTGCTCAATCTGCTCAATAATGAACTCGGTCGAGCCATACAGATCGGCGGCCTCGACAACCTCGCGGCGGCATTCAGGATGCACGAGAATTTTGATGCCGGGATACTCTGCCCGTGCCTTGGCAATCTGTTGCTCGCTAAAGCGCATGTGGGTAGAACAGTAGCCCTTCCAAAGGATAATTTTGGCGCGCTCAAGCTCTTCCTCAGCGTCTGGTGTGGCCATGGGGTCCTTGGGGTTCCAGACCGACATGTTCGTCTCAGCAATACTATACTTCAAAGCGGTGTTGCGGCCCAGGTGCTCATCGGGAAAGAACAGCACACGCTTGCCGCGCTGGAAGGCCCAATTGATGACCGCTGGCGCATTGGACGAGGTACAGACAATACCACCATTACGCCCACAAAAGGCTTTGAGATCGGCGGCGGAGTTCATATAGGTGATGGGTATAATGCCAGCATCATCGCCAAGCTGGTCGTGAAGCATTTGCCAGCATTCTTCCACCTCAGCGATGTTCGCCATGTCCGCCATCGAACAGCCAGCCGCCGGATTGGGTAGAATCACCTTCTGATGGGGTGCGCTGAGGATATCAGCACTTTCGGCCATGAAATGGACGCCGCAGAAGACGATGTAATCGGCCTGTGGACGAGCCGCCGCCAATTGTGAAAGCTTAAACGAGTCACCACGCAGGTCGGCATACTTGATTATTTCGTCGCGCTGATAGTGATGCCCCAGAATCACGAGCCGCTCTCCCAGTTGCGCCTTCGCGGTGGCAATGCGCCGATCTAATGCCGCCTCGCTCATTTCAGCGTAGAATTGGGGGATGTTGTCAACGCGCTTTGACAACTTGTGTTTTGCCCGTGTCTGTGGCGTCAGCAAGGGCAATATTCGTGTTTCCTGGCTCTCAGCGCATTCGGATTGTATAGCAGCCATAACCATTTTCTCCATCAAGCAAATTCTAACGAAATGTCGAAATTTGGTGCCGAGTGCGTCAAAGCTCCCAGCGATATGAAATCCACACCAGTCGCGGCCACCGCCACTAGTTTCTCGGCATGGGTGCCGATGCTGCCAGAAGCCTCAATCAACACGGTAGGTGCATGCTGACGAATGTAGGAAACGGCGTTACGCATCATCTCCACATCCATGTTATCAAGCAACACAACCTCCGCCCGCGCCTCTAATGCTGCGCGCACCTCGGCCAGCGTTTCGCACTCCGCCTCGACCTTGAGCAGGTGTGGTGCGCTGTTCCGCGCCGCGTTGATCGCCTGTGCGATACCGCCAGCCGCCTTGATGTGGTTGTCCTTTATCAGAATGCCATCACTTAAGCCGAAACGATGATTGTGGCCGCCACCAAGTTGAACCGCCTCTTTCTCCAGGCGGCGCAAGCACGGCGTGGTTTTGCGTGTATCCAGAATACGAGCCTGCGTGCCCTCAATGGCATGCACACAATGAGCGGTGAGGGTCGCGATACCGGAAAGACGCCCCAGGAAGTTAAGTGCAACTCGCTCGGCACTCAGCACAGAGCGTGCTGGGCCGGATAGATGTGCCAACACGTCACCCGCCTGCACAGCCACGCCATCCTGCACACGTAACTCAACGGCGATGCGCGCATCAAGCGTATGAAAAACGGCGGCGGCTACACTCAGACCTGCGATGACGCCCGCCTGGCGTGTAATGATGGTGCCACTGGCCTGCTGCTCCTCTGGCACGGTACTCAGTGTGGTAATATCAGCTTCGGCTCCATCCTCCTCAAGTGCGCGTTTGATCAACTCTAACGTCCCCCAGCCCACACGCGATGCCTCGGTAGCAGCGAGGCTCCCGGCAGGTAAAACATCCACTTTATTAGACATACAGGGCATGCTCCTCTCGTTGTGGTAGCAGATCCGTGCGATCATTACTAGCGTGGGAACGCTGAAAAGCGTAGTGATGCTGTGCTAGTTGTGGCTCAG
The DNA here is from genome assembly GCA_038199755.1 of Ktedonobacterales bacterium. GTDB lineage: Bacteria > Chloroflexota > Ktedonobacteria > Ktedonobacterales > Ktedonobacteraceae > JBBPYR01. The sequence goes on from JBBPYR010000137.1 coordinate 61,533, forward strand.
AAGCCTGATAATCGAGCCGCCAGTGGCTGCCGCGACTCTCACGGCGTTGCAAAGCAGCCAACACCACCAATTCGGCAACTTGCAACATGTTGCTCGTCTCCAACGCGGCTGGCCCTTTTTGCTGTTGCGCAAGCGTTGTATGCCGCCGCAAAGCGCGTATACGACGCAGGGCAGCTACTAAGCCTTCCTCGCTACGACTCAGCGAGACATACTGCCACATCAACTCGCGCACCTCGCGCCGCGTGTCGTGCGTCGTCTGCACATCTTCACTACCGCATGACAATACGCCATCCTGCACAGTATCAACACTTATCAGCGCGGTATACGGCTTTGTGGTCATAGCTTTGGCGACCATTCCTGCTTGCGTCTGCTCTGTAATATAATCGGCGACGCGCACACCGTAGACCAATCCTTCCAGCAATGAGTTGCTGGCAAGCCGATTCGCGCCATGCACACCCGTGCAAGCGACCTCGCCAACCGCGTATAGTCCCGCCACGGTCGTGCGCCCATAGGTATCTACCATCACGCCACCCATACAATAGTGGGCCGCAGGAGCAATGGGCAGCAAATCGCGGGCAATGTCCAGCCCCTGTTGCCGACACACAGCGGAAATGTTGGGGAAGCGTGCGTGCATTTTGTCCGCGGGCAGATGACGCAGATCCAGGTACTGACAATCCGTCTGCTCTGTTACCATCTCGCTCAGGATGGCACGCGCAACCACATCACGTGGTGCTAGCTCAGCCTGCTCGCTATAGCGCAGCATGAAGCGTTCGCCCGCGTGATTGCGCAGGTACGCACCTTCTCCCCGTACCGCCTCTGAGATCAGATGTGATGTACCCTCTGTCACCAGCACGGTGGGGTGAAACTGCATAAACTCCAGGTCAACCAGAGCGGCTCCTGCCTGCCATGCCTGAGCCAAACCATCAGCAGTGGCTCCAACAGGATTCGAGGTGTGCAACCATAATCCGCCTGCCCCACCGCTGGCTAGAATGGTTGCTGGCGCGTGCAGTGTCAATGCCTGACCAGTACGATCAAGAGCTTGCATACCAGTACAATGGCTATCTTCCATGAGCAACTGCTGCACAAATGTCTCTTCATACACCGTGATGGAAGAGTGCTGACTCAAGGCATGGGTTAAGGCACGTTCGATCTCGGCACCTGTTGCATCGCCATTGGCATGTAAGACGCGCCAACGACTGTGTGCGCCCTCGCGCCCCAACAACAGACCTTCGGGTGTCACATGTTCGCCACTACCTGCTGGTACACTATCAAACTGCACGCCCAACTCGATCAGCCATCTCACCGCGGCTGGGCCCTGCTCTACCAGCACCCGTACCGCCTCTTCGTCACACAACCCGGCCCCTGCCGCCATAGTATCAATAAAATGTAGCTCAGGATTATCGTCCGTCCCCATAGCCACCGCCACTCCCCCCTGGGCATAGCGCGTGTTGCTCTCGCCCAGCACGCCCTTTGTTAGCAGAGCCACACGCTTGTGCGCGGCTAAACGTAAGGCAACCGAGAGACCCGCGATACCGCCGCCCACGATGATTACATCATAGACATCATGCAGATCGCCTTCCGCTCCGTTCACTGCCATAGTATGCTCCTTCGCATTAGTGTACTTTGTACACTTACGCTATAGACAAAAAAAGCAAGGTGTCATTCGTACACTAACCTTTGTCGACAAGTATAGCACCAAAAAGAAGGGTTTGTCTACCCCTATTTTCGCATGTTTTTGGAGCATGAATCTGTACATTTTGTCCCACCGTAGTGGTTGGCGAGGCTTTAAATACACCGTGGCTGCTGTCAGCTTGTCCCAATTGCGCCTAGAATTTTGAGTGTGTCTTTTAAGTCTTTCACAAAATCTTGATAGGAAGGAACACTACTGAGCCTGTCTAAGCCGATTTGCTGACCTAAAGCAGAATATATCGGATTCATTTCGAGGTTGCGGTGACGACCGGAACGCGCTGCAGTAGCCCTTTGTGCAAGCTGTTTGAAGGTTTGTTTGGGGTTAGGAACATGCTCTACTTGTCTCACTCTATTGACAAGCCCAAGCTCTTGGGCAGACAAATTAGTTCTTAGCACTTTTTTCAGAAGCTCATGTTCAGCGGCTAACATCCAGGCTTCTGTCATGCGTATAGGGATAAGAGGTACTAAATAACTGCATACACCTTTGTTTTTCTCTTGCACGAGTCTTTGTCCAGGTTGAAATCGTTCGGCGTAAGCCTGATTACGGGTAGGATGATCTGCGTCCGCATGGACAATAAGGATATTGCTGTCAGCGGCTTCGGAAGCGGCTTGTAGGATACATTCATCGCGTCGAGTTGGCTGGTTATGCAAACGAATAGCACGTGGTGTGAGACATTGATCTGCTGTTGTTCGTGTTGCCTGAGTACTTGTATCACGGTGCGTTGAATAACGGGCGGTAAAAAGAGGTAATCAGTTGTTCCTTCTGCATATAGAGCCAACACTAACTGCTTCATCAGACCACTCCTACACTATTTAGTTTTGATTCAGTAGATCCCGGGATTGATTGATACGCTCAATTGCTTCTCCGGTATGATCGTTCGCCAGCAAGTCTCGCACAAAGGCTAAAGTATAGCTGGCTTCCTGCTTATCTATGTTTGTATCAGTTATATGGCCGGAGACGAGCACGGGGGCGGCTTGCGTGATGCGCAAAGGCGGGATACCTGTTGCCAGTGGAGAGACATGCATAACTGTATACATGTACAGCAAGGCGTTGAGGGTGTCAGGTTGGGTAATAAATGCTGGTGAGTGTGTTGTGACAAACACCTGACGTAATGGTTCTTCTCGCTGTGATGGATCACTAAAATCGGTTGCCAATCCTCTCAGCAAATGAGCAATATTGGCAAGATAAGCTGGATTGACGCCGTTTTCTGGCTCCTCAAAACACAAGACACCATGAAATTGTGGATCGTTTTTGAGTGTGGCTAATGCAAGTAATTGGAGTGTGCCATCAGACAGCACACGAGAGGAAAAGGTTCGACCATCCGCATACGTTGCCCAGAGTGTGTATTCGTTGCGTACATCGTCTTTCCTCACCTGAACATTGGTAAAATCTGGTACCAAGCTTGCCATGTCGAGCGAGACATCGTTGAGAGCAAATTGATCTTCGGCTTGCATACGCGCCAGAGTTGTTGGCAAGTTCCCACCACTTTCTGAAAGAGAAGGTAGTGCAGATGCAGAACTAGGTCGCCTCAACTCATCAGGGTTAAAGTGTAAAAAGCGTAAAGCACGTAATTCCTCTTTAGTAGCTAAGGCATGTGGATATTCTGGATAGCTAGCTCTACTTAACACTGTAGTATTCACCTCGGAAGTGTAAAATCTTTTAATTCTTCCTTGCCCATCGCTATCAGGATATAAGTAGATAAGAGGTTGTTTTGCTTCGACTGTTGATCTATCGGCTATAGACTCAAGAATAGCAATCGTTGTTAATTTCGTATCAATAAATGTCTTCTGCTCATCAATAGTTGTTAAAGATTGGTTACTTTGCTGTAAACTTCCATACTTTTCGCTCCATCCATCATTTATTGAAGGGATTGATTGTAATGTTTCTTGCGTTATATGTAGTTTGTTTGCCGTATATACAATTTCCACCTCATATCTAAGACGTGTATATTGCAAGTAAACTTCTTTTAGAAACTTATTTTCATCTTCGGTAAGGATAAGCTCACCACCTTGCCCATCATCCACTTTGGGATTAACGAATACCTCTACAGCAATACGTATTTGTTTACTACCTGAAGTACCGGGTATTTGGGTAAATAACTCATCTATATCACCTCTTAGCCCTTGAAATGCTGTACGTAAATCCATCTCTGCCAGTCGTGAAAGCAATTGAAGGGCATCGAAGAGGTTGCTTTTGCCAGAGCCGTTGGGGCCAACAATGACTTGAAAGGGGGCGAGTTCGACTTTGAAGTCTTTGAAGGTTTTGAAGCCGTCTATCTCGATCTGGGTTATCATTGCTGCTCGCCTCTTGTCTGCTGCTATCTCTGTGTGGTGTTGCGCCCTACTAGTGTGAGTATATCACACATAAACCATGCTCATTCCTTATAATGCGAAACCCAAATGGTCCATCTGGTCAGACCAGGAACTCCAGAAGCTGGCAGACGCGAAGGCAGCCTCATCCAATTAGGCTGCTTTGCTAGAACGGAATGTGACTCAAGAGCGACGACTAAGATAATACTAGTTCCTGGCCGCTATGATACACGCTGGGGCGACCAGCATGATAGAGGGTGACATCGCGTTGCCCATAGACGTGCCAGCCCTGTTTCTTGCCAGCTGATCCATCATCAAGCATGCCTGTGCGTTCATCGATGCCGAGCAGCACGGCGGTGGGCAAGAGTTTGCTCAGTTGTTGCGCCCAGCCTTTGCCAAAGGTATTGTGGTGTGGCAACACACAACTGTTGGGTACAAAATTCAAACCCTCAACTATTTGCCGCTTGCCCGGATCATAATAGTATTGGCACATCACCATCGCACCCGCGCTGCTACCCGCGATTACCGCGCCAGCTTCATAAGCATCCAGCATCGCCTGCTGTGCCGCGCTACCTAGTAGGGTCTCACCCAGATAGCCAGTGAAGCCACCCAGCATGTAGACCAGTTTGGCTTGCTTGATGCTCGTTACAATGGCAGGATCATTGGCAGATGCTCTGTCTATAAGAAGAAGCAATTCAACATTGCGCGCGCCTAGCCCTTTGAACCAGTTTACGGCATTATTGCCTGCGCGTCGATGATTGTTATCGGGCGCGGCTGCCGTGGGGATGATACAAATGGGCGCGTCGGAGCCGCCAGCAAGGGCGATGGCACGTTGATCTGGCTCTGCCATACGCCCACCAAATTCCGCGCCGCCCTCTAGTAAAAGGTATCCTGTCATTGCATTCTCCCAGTTGTTAGGGCCTGACCACGCCGCGTTCTCGCGCTACTGTTTACCCAACTCGTACTGCTTTTTTGCGCTCCGCCTACGCAGATTATCACTGATATTCATCCAAGGCTTTTCCACCATGATAAAGAAAAGGAACGAGAAAGGTATGACAGCAACGAGCACCCAGAGCCAGTCAAGGCCATACGAGTAGATTAGTTTCCAATGTTGTACGTAGGGTGCAATACCATCCATAAATGTCTGAATGAGCGGCAAGTGCCACATATACATACTATAGGATATCAAACCCACCCAACGTAAGGGTCGCCACGCGAACATGCCTCTGAGACCAGCACTGCCAAAGAGAATTGCCAGCACACAAGAGGCGAAGCCCAATGATATGCCCAACTCGTGCAGCACATTATAGTTCATACCATACAAGATCGCGGCAAAGCCCCCGAGAGGGGGAGCAGACATACTCGACTCCCACAAGGCCAGCAGAAAGAGCCAGATTAGGCCACTACCCCACAGCCAAGGGCTGATGCGTTGTAGTGTGCGTGTCCACATTCCCACTATCCCTTGTACGTCTTCACGACGTGCCATGGTATAGCAGAAGGCAACGAACATACCCAGCGCGAAATCTTCCAAAAACTTGCCATGTACGCCTGGACCGTCGGTGCCATACACAAAGAAAAGAGCGACATTCAAAACCTGCCGTGGCACCAGCCAGGTAAGCGTGGTATGTGCATTCAGATAGAGACCCGCAAAACGCGCAAATACGCCCCAACACACGAGTGTAGCTAGGCAAACAACGAGTGACCAGGCGCGGCGTGTTACACTACCGCGCTGCACTACCATGCGCATAGCCAGAGCTAGCCAGGGCAGCAGCAAATAGAACTGCCATTCAACCGCCAGTGTCCAGAATGGCCCATTGATCTGTTGAAACGTGCTCTGTGAGGAGTCCATAAAGAATAGCAAAAAGAGGGCTAACTGTTTCAGGTGATCGAAGCGCACATATTCTGGATGCCAGATCAGGATCATCAGAAAGAGGGAAAGGTAGTAGCCAGGAATAATGCGCAACGCACGCCGCAGGTAAAAAAACTTGAGTGACGGCCATGGCGCGTCAAACAGCAGTGATTTGACATAGGGAAGGAAGAGCAAAAAGCCAGAGAGCACAAAGAACAGGGTTACACCTGCATCACCTGCCATAATGATGGACACCGCGTTAGGGCCCAAAAAGTGCAGGTCCCACACATGAGCCTTCAAACTAATATGAAACATAACCACGGACAAGCAGGCAATGGCCCGCACACCATCTAAGGGAGCTATCGTGCTTTTGGAGTTGGTATCCCCTGGCATCGATGCAAACCACACAGTCACCCGTTGATACATTTTTTTTATTGAAGCTGAGTTTTCCGTCACAGATTGTAGCAAACGTTTCCTCGCAACTCATAAACTTTATCGTCTTTCGTGCCTATTCCTACTAAAAAAGGCACATCATATGTAACGCATGAAGGGGAAACGTCTCGTGAATAGTGAGCACGAAATCGGATAGAAGTACTATATTTAACTATACAGATGGACATTAACTAGCGAACTCGGCAATAAAACGTGGTGGATGGTGCAGAAGCCCATCCGTAGGGGCGGGAGAGGTGCTGGGAGGCGGGGTGGACTGCTTCTTACGCATTCTGCCAACGAACTATCGTTCTAGCTTCGCTCAGGCAGAATGCAAGGAAGCTCTGGGTCGCCCGTGGGGTGGGGAAAACGCGCCCGAAAAGGCAATGTTCCCCGGGCACGGGCGATCCAGAGGGTCCCATCCCCTCGTCGTCCGCCTCCCCCGCCCCTACGAAAAACTGAGCAGTTCGTGTTCCTCTAGTGGGCCGAGCGTCGTAATCACTTGCTTTTCGCGCAGAGGAAGGCGACGCCAAGCACGCATCACGTCCTCTACGGTAACGCGTTCGATGCGCTCAATTTCTTCGTCCAGGTCGACTAGGCGACCCTCGACAACCCAATCCGCTGATAGTGACCGCATGCGCGCATAGGTAGACTCAGCTCCTAGAATGACGCTGCTTGTCCATTTATCCTTTGCGCGACGCAGTTCATCTTCGGTCGCGCCTTCTTCCAAGAAGGTATTCAGTTCTTTTTGTAGCATTTTGAGAACGGTAGGTGCCTTTTCCGGCGTCGCGTTGCCCTGTAACATGATGATGCCTGTATCCTGCATCGTGGTCATAGAGCAACCAGACGAAATAGCTAACCCCTTATGGCGAATATTCCAGTAGAGACGCGAACCGCCACCGCCCAGAATACTCGCACCTATCGCGGCGGCATAATACTCTGGATCGCTATTGCTCATCCCCGGCATGCTGACAATCATGATTTGCTGCTTGAGCTTTTTATCTACCATGATATTAGGTGTTAGCTGGTCGGGCTGATAGGGTTGCAGCACCCGTTCCGCGTTACCCACGCGCCACTGACCGCAATATTGCTCAGCCAGAGCGAGCAGGTGTGGCCAGTCAAAGTTTCCGGCAACGGCAAGAATGAGATTGTTCGCGGCATAGCGTTGTTGCCAGTAGTTACGCATATCTTCCAACTGCATTGCCCGAATACTCTCACGCGACCCCAGCACGGCATGACCGAGTGGGTGATCGCCAAAATACGTATGCAACATGCGCCGATAGGCCAGACCGTTCGGGCTTTCCTCCGAGCGAGCGATCTCGTTGATAATGACCTCTTTCTCCGTCGTAAAATCGCTCTCAGCGAGGCGGGGATGCATCATCCCGCTAAGCAACTCGAAGGCGCGATCAATATACTCGCCGAGCACACGAGCATAATACACTGTCTCTTCCAGCGAGGTGAAGGCGTTGATTTCGGCACCGATACGATTAAATTCCTGTGTGATCTCGCGCCAATCAAGGGTTTGTGTGCCCTTGAACATCATGTGTTCCAAGAAGTGCGAGACACCAAAGAGCGTACTATCATGCTCATCACGCGCACCTGTGCGTACAAAAAAAGAGAGAGAGACCGAAGAGAAATCTGGCATTGATTGCGCCACGATTTGTAGGCCATTTTGTAAGCGGTGCGTATGGAATGTAGAGGCGTTCACGATTGATTCTGTCACTTGTTGTTCCTTCCTTGTTACTCTTCTCTGCCACATGATACACCATCTAGGCTATTTCTATCCACAAGAAACTCTGCTATACTAGCAGAACATTTTTCAGAGCAGAAATGTACTACTACTCATAATGCAGGGGATATATATGAAAGCACAAGAAAGTCAGCAAGGTACATCATAGCGTGCGGAACTGTGTTATACTATCCTATGCATGTGCTACACCTCATGCACACAATGTGACACTACTATTGAGCGAGCGCAGAATGTGAGAAATGCCGGGCATGGGAGAGACAGTTAACCTCTTATTTCGCTATCGTGACGATGGAACATATGAGTTACAGGTAAAAGAATATTGGTCGGGTCGAGTCGCGCAAGGGAATTTTCTTCCGCCCTATAATGCTAGGCAATTGAATGCGCTGCAAAAGAAGCTGAACAAGCTGGAGAGCAGCCATCAAGAATTGCGTGAGATTGGGCATCGTCTCTTTCTGGCTCTCTGCGGTACAGAAACCACGGAAACGGCCAGTGTGACACGCCGCGACTCATCCGAACTCTCAGTGCCAGCTATGCTGCGGGGTATCATTCAGCGTACACTACGCAGACGGGGCACGGTTGCCCTCACGTTTAGCTTTGGGCCAAACTGCGATGAACTGATCCGCTATCCCTGGGAACTCCTACATAATGGCGATCATTTTTTGCTCGTCTCCGGCATTTTCACACTGACGCGTGCATTGATACGTCCCAATATCCCCATGGGCTGCGAGTTGCCCGTGCGTCCACCATTCCGTGTGCTCTACATCGGTGCCTCGCCCACAGACTGTGACCCACTAGAGACCGAACAAAGTTTTGACGCGCTGGCACGTGGTTTGGCACCACTGATAGAGAGCAATCAGATATTTCTTGATCGTCTAGAGCCGCCCACATTTGATGAGTTGGTGCGCTATTTCAACTCATTAGGTGGCGTTGGCACATTAGATGACAAAAAAACCGAGATTCCCTGCTATGTGGTGCATTTTGACGGACACGGTGCCTTTGGGCGTGTGTGTCCCAACGAAGAGTGCAAAACCATGAATGAGGCAGAGGCACGGAAATGTGTGTCGTGTGGTGCAGCATTGAGTCGCATCAAGGCGCAAACGTATCTTTGCTTCTGCAACGAACTTGGCTGCAACCAACTGATTGACACCCAATCATTGTGCGATATCTTCCTCAGCAGTGATGTGCGCCTGACCGTCTTCTCCGCGTGTGAGACCGCGACCGTGGCACACGAGTCTCGCCAACGCCCAGTTGTTGACGCGACGCTGGCAACGGCCCTGGTGACAGCACAGGTGCCCGCAGTTGTCGCCATGCCCTTCGCCTTACAGGACGACCTTAGCCCGACATTCATGTACCACTTCTACGAGGCACTCGCCAGTGGGCGCACGCTTGAAGAGGCACTATCGCGTGCTCGTCAGGCTCTTCTGCCACGTCAGCAGAAGAGTTGGTTTATTCCTGTGCTCTATCGCCATGTTGTCGAGGGGCAAGAAGCCCCTGTCCCGCTCCTTGTGACGGGCGACGAACCAGAAGAGCATAGCCATCCACTAGAGCATCTCAGCCCGCCGTCCGCTTTTGTCGGGCGCACACACGAATTACACGACCTGGAAACGCTTATTACGCTCGCTCGCAATGAGCCAGTCGCAGACACGCAACAACATTTACACCTCCGCCCTGGCACGCATCATATCGCCTTGACTGGTTCAGCAGGCATCGGCAAAAGCGCGTTAGCGTGTGAGGTCGTGCGCCGAAATCGCGATCAATTCCCCGGCGGCATTATCGGCGTCTCCCTCGAAAATGGCAAACCATTTGGTGACGCGCTCCTAGAGATCACCCATCAATTACATGGAACAGCACATACAGCCTCGCTCAAGCCATCACAAAGTGTGGATGTTCAGCAACAGCAGCGGATCATTATCGGTATATTTCGTTCCCTCGCCAATCGTGAACTGCCGTGTATTCTTTTGCTCGATGGTTTTGAAGAGGTAAAAGAACGCACCGATATGGAGACATGGTTGCACTTCCTGTGCTCTTTACCCCCAGAGGTGGTCGTGTTGGTCACGTCACGTTCAAACCCTGAAATGATGCTGGTCAATAGTGTTCTGCATTGTCACTGGTACGAATATCACGTTGGCAACATGACCGCCACTGATCTGCTCCGACTCTTTACAGACCTGGCCGAGGCAAACGGTTTAGCGCAACGTATTCATCTTGACGACCCCGCGCAGCAAGCGATTTTGAAGGACATTTGCATCTTACTCGATGGCTATCCATTAGGGGCAGCACTCATCTTCGGGGCAGCACGTTCCATCGGTGGCAAACTCTTCGCGCCAGAAGCGGCCACGCGCTCCTTGGAGGAGGTGCGTGACGAGCTACGCAGTACGCCACTCGCTGGTATCCTCGCAGTGCTTGAGGTGGCCCACAAACGGCTGACGGCACCCGCACGCCTCTTGCTCTCATACCTCGCAGCCTTTAAGCTGCCATTCAGTCGCGAACAGATCGTGATGCTGGTCGCACCAGAAACACTGAGCCTGGAACACGATACCCGCGCTACCCCACAAGCGGTGACGGAAGAAACGCCGCCGAGTGAGGTGCTTCAGCATTGGCGAGATGCACGTGATGAACTGGTGCAGGCTTCCTTTATGCAGTTTGATGGGCGTGTCTACACCATTCACCCCCAGGTGCGCTACTTCGCGCTTTCGCTTCTGCCTATCGAGGAACGGAGGCGCATGCATCGCGTGGTGGCCACCTATTATTGCAATTTGCCGCAACCAAGCCCCGACGAATGGTTTGCCGCCTTCGAGCACCTTGAAAACGCAGGTGAGCCACAAGACCTGCAAGAGGCGGTACACGTCGCGGTTCGTGCCACCCACGCGCTTGACGGGCGCGGACATACACCAGAATTGTTAGCGATCTTGCACCGCGCCAACAGCCACGCGTCGCGTCTAGGCAACAAGACTGGCGAGGGACAGATACAAGGTTGCCTGGGTGCCATTTTGCGGCTCCAGGGACACTATCCCGAAGCAGAAGCATGTCTACGTAGCAGCCTCGAATTCCATAAAGCCCAACAGGAGCACGACGAAGCGGGCTGGACACTCTATGAGCTTGCCATGCTCTTCCGTGAGGCAGGCGATTTTCAACAGGCAGGGACCTATGCACAAGAGGCACTCCATCTCTTCCGCGAGGTGGGAGATCTGCTGGGTGTGGCCTGGATGCAGTTGGTGCTGGGCGAGGTGTATCGTGGTTACGCGTCTTACTATGAGGCTCTGGGACATTTCAACGAAGCATTAAGCAGCTTCCACAGCTTACATAGTAAAGAAGGTGCGGCCTCGACATTGCGCAATCGTGGCACCATTTATGCGGCATTAGGACAATATATCAAAGCCCTCAATGACTACGAAGAGGCGGCACGACTATTCACTGAACTGGGACTACAGGGAGGTCTGGCGTGGTTACTCACCGATAAAGCCACAATTTATGCCGAACAGGGGAAGCTCGAACTGGGTAAAAAAATGGCTCAGGAAGCATTGCAGATATTCCGTGAGTATGGCATGCTCCGTGGCGCGGGCTGGGCATTACGTACAATGGGCGATGTCTTGCGCGAGCAACACGACCAGAGCAGAGCCAGAGTACACTACGAGGAAGCTGCCGAGATTTTCGGCAGCCTGGGAGACCGCGTTGACTATGCCCGCATTCTCAACTCATTAGGAGCAATATGCTTTGATGAGGGCAGTTATCTGGAGTCACGGGAACAGTATGAACAGGCGCAAGCGATTGCCCACGAGCAGAAGGCGCGCCAGGTCGAAGGGCGTGCCCTCCGTGGTCTGGGCGATGTCGCACGTGTATTGCACCACTATCAAGAAGCGGAACGCTGCTACCATGAAGCCGCCACCATCGCGACCGAACTGGACACCCCAGCCGAACGCTGCGCCGTTTTGCGTCGCCAAGGGTGGCTCCTCCATGACCAGGGCAAGCAGCGTGAGGCATTAGATTACTGGGTGCATGCACTTGCACTCGATCAACGTCTCGGCCACCCCACGCGCCAGGATTTGCAGCAGCGCGTCAGCACCCTCGTCACACAGCAACACTTGGAAGAGGTATATGCCGAACTGTGTAAACGCTTCGGCTTGGAAGTAGAGTAGAGTAATTACGCCAGCGCATCATCTGCTACAGATTACGCAAAACGGGGCGGGACACCAACAGAAAGAGTGCATAGCCGCCAACGATCAGCGCACTGATGACGACCGTGAGGGGGCCACCGATCAAGCCGATCAACGCGCCCGCCGGAAAATCGCCCAATGGTCGCACCCCCATAATGAAAAGCGTGTTCAGGCTCATTACGCGCCCACGCATCTGTGGTGGTACCCGCGTCTGCAAGAGCGTGATGGTGGTGGCACCCACGCCATTTTGTGCCATGCCAAACAACAACAAAGCCAATGCAGAGAGCCACAATTCACGACTCAATGCAAACAACAGCAGCGATGCCGCCCAAATCAGGAACGATATCAATAGCAACAACCCCTTGCGCTTGAAATCGCCCAGCGAAGCGACTGTCAGAGCACCCAGTACTGTTCCCACGCCAGACGCAGAAAAGAGCAGACCCAACTCAAACGGGTTGAGCTTCAGGATAGTATTGGCGAACACGGGCAGAATAAGTGAGGCTGATGGGCCAAAAAAGAGTAGCGCACCATAACCGGAGAGCACCCACGGCAGCACGGCATCGCGGCGCACGGCCCCAAGTGAGGCACGTATTGATTCCAGCAAAGGGCCACGCTTATCGGCGTTCTGGATAGCCTCCGCATGCGAGATACGTAACATATAGAGCACAAACAACACACCCAAAAAACTGATCGCATTGAGATAAAAGTTTCCCGCATACCCAATCAGACTATTATTGATGCCCACGACCTGCCCGACATAGGCAAACACGCCAATCATCACACCAGCCAGAGCAGGCCCCAAGACAGCCGCGCCATTAAAGACGATAGACTGTAGCGAGATCGCGTTCATGAGGTCTTCACGCGGTACCAGTTGTGGC
>JBBPYR010000138.1:0-14862 GCA_038199755.1 Ktedonobacterales bacterium
GCCAAAACCCCAGAGCGCGTGACCGTATACACAAGCACTCGTTTGCACCACATTATCGCTCAGCCAAGGCAACTCCTGAACCGGACAAAATGGATTGCCCGTTGCGATTGGCAAGCTCACCGTCACCGTGTTCCAAAAACCAACGAGTAGCTCTGCAAACGTCTGTGGTGCCCGCGTGGTAGTGCCGTGGAACAGTGCCAGCAGTGTTGCCAGTGAATTACTACCCCGTGGGTCGCCTGCGGCTTGCACATTATAAAGCACTAAAGGAAAGATGCCCGCCATAAAGCCTATAAGCATGAATACCCACGCCCATAACAGATCGCGCCAGCAGCAGACCAGCAGCAGGAGCACCGCCAGTGCGAAGAAGGGCAACACCACCATATCGCTCCACAGCCCCAACCCCAACACCGACCCCCAGCCAACATAGCCGAGCAGTCGCCACACCCGCATCCATGCCGAGCTATGGGCGCGTCTCGTCAGTCCCAAGCATAGTGCGCCAAGAAAGGCCAGCGAACCCAGCAGCAAGGTTTGTGTAGAGCCGCCCGTTGCCAGCATCTCACGCGAAAATAGCTGAATTGAGCCAAAACTGAGCAGAGCCAGCGTCACTACCGCCAGTGGTTTTGCATACAGCACACTCGTTAATAGATAGGTACTGACAAAAAAGAGCATTGTGAGCAGGATAACCCCTAAGCGCAAAGAGAAAAGCGAAGGCCCGAACAGGTGAAAGAACATGGCACCCAGATATGCCTCTACTGTCCCCATATAATTTTGACCGTAAAACACCAAAGGTCGCTCGCCACGGTAGGCAATGTGCAGTGCCATGATGCCCATCGTACCCTCGTCCGCGTTCGTTGGTGGCCAACCAAGGGCATTAAGCACAACCCGCAGGGCAGTCGCGCACAGAATAATCCCCGCGGCAACAATATCATAGACGCCAATTTTGAGTAGTTTCACCATCATGTCCTATAATAGGGCTAGTAATATCTACATGGACCCTGGTTACATAGTAGGGTTTTTATCTCTCACATATATACCTATCAGAAATATGCTGTCAAGTAACTACACAACAGGAGATCATTGTGAGCGTTTCAACGCCCTTGAAAAATACGCTTCTAAAGCGCTTCCATCTTGGCCCTTACGAACTTTGTATGCTACTGCTCGTAGCGATAGGTACCATCATCCGTTTTATGCTCATTGCCTCCAACTGGCCCGCGACGAATAGCGACGAGGGCAACATGGGTCTACTGGCAATGCACGTAGCGTTTCGCGGCGAATGGCCGATCTTCTTCTACGGCCTCCCGTATTTGGGCCCGGTCGAGGGCTACATTGCCGCACCATTGTTCCACCTCTTCGGCGTCTCGCTCTTCTCGCTCCGTCTCGGTATGCTGCTCATCTTTGCACTCTTTGTGCTTGCCATGTATTATCTGACACGCATACTCTACAACCGTCCCTTTGCCCTGTTCATGAGCTTTCTCTTATGCACAGGCTCAATCGACATTCTAGCGCGTGAGGTGAAGGTAGTAGGCGAGTATCCCGAAACCGAACTCTTTGCCGCACTCATCTGCCTCATCATTGCCCGGCTCGCCCTCACCTCCGCTCCGACTGGCCTACCCACGACACCACAAGAGCGACGTAAGCGCATCGCCCTTTATGGTCTGCTCGGTCTCATTGTTGGCATCGCCTTATGGGTCGATTTCCTGATCCTTCCCTTCATCGGAACGGGTGCGCTTCTGCTCTTGCTCTTCTGTAGACGCGAGCTGCGTTCGTGGGCCATACTCAGCCTGCTCATAGGCATCATCGTGGGCATGTTCCCACTCATCATCTATAATGTGACCGCGCCCCTTAATCGAAACTCGCTGGCTGTGCTGCTGGACATTCATCGTTCCGGGGCACAAGAAATGGCAGCCCAGCATTTGCCCTGGATACGGCAGCTCTCCGGTGCCAGCTTTATTAGCCTACCAGTCGCTACGGGCTTCAACCTGCAATGTCCCCAGCAAGCCTTCCCCCTCTTCGGGCCCTTTAGCCAGCAAATGCTCTACTGTAGCTCGCTACAAGGTGCCTGGACACTAGGCTATATCACGCTTTGGGGTATCGCCACCATTGTCGCTGCTGGCTTCCTCTGGCGACGAAAACAGCAATTCAAGTCTGCCGATTGGAACTTTGAGCAACGCCAACAGCTTATCCGCCAATGCGTTCGCTTGATGCTGCTCATTAGCGCAGCGGGCACATGGATTCTCTACGCACTCAGTCCGGTTGCCGCCACCGTACCAGGACCCACCTCGCGCTACCTGATTGGTATGTTCGTCGCGCTGCCCGCCGTGCTCTGGCCGCTCTGCTCTGGCCTCGATCAATTACGCCAACAAAAGAGAGCCATCATAACACGCCTACAGCCAGCTTTTTTCCTCCGTTTAGGTATGCTAGTTCTGGTTAGTACGGTCTTTTTTGTCGGTACCATCCGGGCCTTCGCCGAAGTACCAGCAGCACAAGATGGCTATAAGCAAGAGGGTGAGCTCGTACAAAACCTGTTACGCCTCGGTGCTACACGCATCTACTCGGAATATTGGACCTGTAACCGTCTCACCTTCCGCAGCCAGGAGCGCATCATCTGTGCCGCCCTCAACGAAAATCTGACGACTGGCTTTGACCGCTACGCTCCATACCGCACCATCGTACAACATGCCGCCAATCCCGCCTACATCTTCCCCCTTCACTCCAGCTACCAGACTGCCTTCGAGCACTACGCTACCATGCAGCACATTGCTTATCAGCGTTACATCCTCAACAACTACGCCATCTATCTACCCGCCAGCAAAACAGGCTTGCCCCTACAGACAGCATCTCCGTAGGGGCAAGCCTGCCATCACAGGGGAAAGAGTGCTCGTATCATCGTTCCCTTCCCCGGCGCACTATACACCGTCCATTCTCCGCCCGCTTCCTGTGTGCGCTCACGCATGATACACAAACCCAGACAGTTGTTGCCGCTGGCATCGTTTGCGTTGACCTGAAAACCGATCCCATCATCACTAATCTCCACGAGACAGCTATGCGACAACATACAGATCCTTACCATCACGTGCTTGGCCTGAGCATGTTTCTGCACATTATTCAATGCTTCCTGCACCACGCGAAAAACAGGCACCAACAGCGCGGTAGTCATATCATGCGTCTTCTCATCCACATAGGAAAGCTCAAGCTGCGGATTCTGCTGCCGAAACTCTTCAACAAACACCGAAAGTGGCGTGAGTGACAGCCCACTGCTCCAACCAATGACCGTCGCCTTATACAAGTCACTCGCCTTCATAGGCTCCCACGCATTGTAGCGATTCACCACGCCTTGCAAGGGGAACGAACCACTCGCCGTATGTATATCTGTGGATAAGCCAGCCAGGGAAGACGGAGCAGGGGTAGCCGAGGTAGCCGGGGTAGAGGCGGTAGACAATAATACCAGCATATATTTCCGCAACTCGTCCAAAGCCGCCTTTTGCTGTCCGTAGGCAAGCCCAATCTCATCAAGCATCACCTGCATTTGCGGAGATGATGGCAATTGCCGTTTTTGCGCCTCCAGCAAGTGCTCAATAAACTCCAACTTGTGCAGCACATGAGCAAATTGCTGGATCACGCCATCATGCAAATCACGCGCAATACGCCTGCGCTCCCCCGCCGTATTCGTCTCATCATAGTTTATGAGGTGTTCTGATATATGCACGAATGTTCCCTCTTTCTATCCTTTGTATCTAGCATACAGATACAAGAAAGAGGGTAGGGAAAATCAAGTCAAGCCTTAAGTGCGCATTGACAAACCACAGCTTTTCGTTTTATTCTTTATACATCAAACTCTTCTTTTGTATGTCATAATGCATCAGTAGGGATGTCCCTTGGGGCATCCGCGTGACCAGTAGAGATGTCATCCTTTATCAGGGAAAGCGGGTAATTCCTTTCATGGCCTTCTCCCACACACAGCGCACGCCTCTTCCACGCAGCATATTATATGGACGTATTTGCATCTTTGCTGGATTGACAGCCGTCATGCTCCTCCTATTTTCATCCTTCTCACCACTCGCGCCTGTGCAGAAAGTGAGCGCGAGCAAAAAGACGCTTCACCAGGAGTATCAACCTGTGTTGTTTCATCTATTTACCAAAACCCCTCAAGACACCATCAGGATCATGCCGCTAGGCGATTCCATTACGGAGGGTGTCAATTCCTACCAGTACGGTGGCTATCGGGTCGTGTTGTGGCAACTCGCCCAGGCAGCTAGGTGGCATGTGCAGTTTGTCGGCTCCGTGCGCATCGGCCCCGCAAGCCTGCCCGACAAACATAACGAAGGGCACTCCGGTTGGCGCATCGACCAGATTTCGGCAAAAATCGTTCCCTGGCTACAAAAGACCAAGCCGCAGATTATTTTATTGCACATCGGCACCAATGATCTACGCCAGGGCTATAGCGTTGCCGTCGCGCTTGACCGTCTGAGCACCCTGATTGACCAGATCACCAGCACACAACCTGACGCGATCCTGATAGTTGCCCAGATCGCGCCTCAAGGGGAACCCGCCATCAACGCCAAAGTAGTCGAATACGATAACGCCATACCCGCCCTCGTTGCGCAAAAGGTGGCGCACAATAAGAAGGTAGAGTATGTGGACATGTATGACGCCGTTCCCGTGAACTACATCAGTGACCACATTCATCCCAACACGGCAGGCTACGCACTGATGGCCCACGTCTGGTATCGCGCATTAAGCGCGATCATCCAAAAACAAGCTGTGTGAGAGGGTGCTGTTAAATTTTTTATAGACAAGCATGGCAATGTCCCTTGCGGTCGCCAGGCAACAAGCTGAACTACATCCGTGTGATCCCGCCCATTGCTTTATGTAACTGCTAAAGAGTATACTTAGGGAAACAATCACTCTCAGTCACTCTCAGTAGTTCGTGGAGTTCTTTACCTTGGACAATCATCACACAACGGGCCCTACCAATGGCTCTAGCAATAATGGAAGTTCGTTCATTAGTCGGCGCGAGATACGCGCCAGTAATCCCACCGGGGCTCTCCCTGCATTAGGCTCAACGCCCGCACAAGAGCGACCCTATACATCAGGCTCGGCAGAGTTCGACTATCTTATTCAATCGCTACACGATCTCTTTGATCAAGACCGCCAAACCGCTAGCCAACCTGATGCGACACGCTGTGGCATCTGCTACCTGCACTACGCGGTTAGCGAGCTGTATTACCGTGAAGAGGGGTTTTACGTTTGCCAAAACTGCGAACAACATATTGGTAAACTATCACTACCAATGGTGCGAAAACAGCAAAAACTGTGAACTCATAAAAACAGGGCCGTGTCAGTGACACGGCCCTGTTTTTATGAGTTCACGGTTTTTGCTTGTACCTCGGCTTCAGCATCTCCCCTGACTTCCTCAATCTCCTCGCCCTCTGGCAGTTCTCGCAGATCATCAGGACTATCGAGGCGATCAATGAAGAGCACGCCATCGAGGTGATCGATCTCATGTTGCAGAATACGCGCAAACCAGCCCTCCGCTGGTACACGAATCGGCTTGCCGCGTACATCCAGCCCTTTGACAAGAATCTTGGTGGCACGACGAATATTATCGCCTGCGTAGCCGGGAATGCTCAGGCAGCCCTCGGTGCCACGCTCCTCGCCCTCCGCCTTGACAATCTCAGGATTAAAGACGGCCACCTTGTGATCTTCATATTCCGCCACAAAGACACGGATGGATTGAGCGATTTGCGGCCCCGCGAGGCCAACGCCATTAGCGGCATGCATCGTCTCAAACATATCATCAACCAGCTTCTGCAACGACGGATCAAAATGATGGACCTTCTTCGCCTTCTGGCGCAAGATAGGATTTTCAGTTGTTATAATAGTACGAATTGACATGTTTCGCTTCCCCGACACAAACAGCATTAGAAAACACACACCTACTGATAAAAAGCACTTCTAACTGACCAACACTGCCCTCACAGGCCGCCGCAGCGCAACCAGACGCAGAAGAGAGGCCATCAAAATAGCCTCTAGCTATCAAAGTATATCACAGTTGTGCAATAAACGTGTTGCCTCGCCCCTACGGACTTTGCAGCTTTCAATAGTTCGTGATGATCAAATGCTCGACATCCCTAGCATTCCTGTCCTGGAAGCTTACCAGATATTTTTTATCGAACATAGCAATCTTCAAACCAGCGTGACTATACAAATCAAGAATGGCAGGGGTATTTTTGATAACCAGCAGAAATTGAGCTTCGCACTGCGTCAGTAAGTAGTGCGCAAGCCGCCGCTGCTCTCTCATCGTAAACTCATTTTGTGCGTAGGTACTAAATTCGCTATCGTAAGGTGGGTCTAAAAAAATAAAGTCCTGCTTCTTGGGGACATGCCTGAGCAAAAAATCTTCAAAATCGCTATTCTCAATCACTGTCCCTTGCAGGTACTTTTGCAGCTCCACCGATTTCATATACGCAATTTTCTTGGCTAAATCTTTCTTATTGTAGGAAAGCCCGCCGTAAGGAACATTCAATTCACCCCGACTATTATACCTGAACATAGAGGCGTAAGCATTCTCTCTCACAAAAAAGAAAAGCGCAGCGGCCAGGTCAGCAGAGATAGCAAAGGGCCGAATATTATTGTACAGATACCGAAGATGCATATAAAACGCACTTTTCATAGCACTCTCAATATTCGCGTGAATATCCTGATCGGGCAACTGCCACTTCTTCTGCTCTATGGCTTTCATGCGCCTACTTTTACTCACCAAATTTCGCTCCAACTCGCGCATAAAGTTCTCAGTATCTTTCTTCAAGAAGGCTTCACACATGCACTTATATTCAACTTCATACCCCTGAATAAACACAGAGAACTTGTTTGCCAACTCAGCTTGTGAATACGCATCGATCGCATACTGTTTATATATGTGAATAAGATAGCTCGCATTAGCATCTACAATCCTGCTTACATGGTGCCAAGCCACCACTAATGTATCCAGCGCATCAAAAAAGCCACGGTTGTTTGTAGCAATCATCATGTAAAGATTTACCAGTTCAGCAGACTTATCGTTGATATATTTTGTGCTGGCCTGCACCGAAAAGAAGACAGCACCGCCGCCAACAAATGGCTCATAATAGGCATCAAAGGGGGGAATGAAAGGGAGGATATATTTTAACTCTTGCTCTTTGCCGCCAGCCCACTTTACAAAAGAGCTTAGTTTAGCCGTTTGCCGTACCCGTACATCACGTGATATCGAGGTTTTCACGGCAACTTGTGTATCATTAGCCATGCTCATTTACACCTATTCTAACTTGATATTACAATGTACCAGCACATACACCAAATAGCAAGCTGCATGACCACAAGTAGATGTTTTGATATAACGTCTCAATGTTTTAGGAGGAGCTCACGACTTGAGCACATCACGTGGCAGAAACATTAAATGCAATTGAGGAACACGAGTAAAATCGCTATCAGTTGTAACAAGTGTCAAGTCATAGACTAGAGCCGTAGCCGCGATCAGAGTATCGATGTCGCCAATAAGTCCGGGTCCATGTGGCGGTCGTAGTATGCGCCGGAGTTCTGCATACCGTTCAAGGATCGCATAGCTCAAACCATAAGCATAGACCTGTTTTAGGAGCACACGTAGCTCTGTTTGACGGCGAGTAAAGTCAGAAAAACTGTGGTTATACTCGCTGATTTCTCCATAAACCAGAAGACTAGTGGCAGCTTGGTTGTTTTCTACCCACGGCTCTACGAGTGAGGCTACTTTCCGACCTTTGAGATACCCAGTTAAGATTGGGCTATCAAGCAGATACTCTCTCATAATTCAATGAGAGGTGTTGGCTGAGTCGTATGACGCATGCGATCAAAGGCTTCTACTTCGTCATCCCACGCTAAATCATGCCATGCCCCTGCAAGACTTTTACCCTTCTCTCGAACTTGGTTCATCTCGATATTTGGGATCGATTCAAAAGGTTCAGTAATTACCTCAAGCTGTGCTGCAACCTCCTCCTGTAGTTCTGGGGGAAGCTTTTCAATCCGCGTCAGCACTTGCTGCAATCGCTCAATCATTGGTTCTCCTCGTTTCAGTGAATAGTAGTTTTTTTAAGTGTAACACATGAGAGGCAGAAAAACTATTGT
Source organism: Ktedonobacterales bacterium (assembly GCA_038199755.1). GTDB lineage: Bacteria > Chloroflexota > Ktedonobacteria > Ktedonobacterales > Ktedonobacteraceae > JBBPYR01. Next base: position 8,137 of record JBBPYR010000138.1, read on the forward strand.
TGAGCCAGTTCTACGATTCTTATAGCAAGACATCAGCCACCAAGCCATTTGCTGGTATGCATCCTCGATGGTGTTATAATTGGGCTACAACGTAGCGTAAGAAACAAGCACTACATAGGCAACCATGTTAGAGATAATCACAGCCTTTATCGAGCAGCATGCACTGCTGCCAGCAAGCGGCATACTTGTCGTTGCCGTCTCAGGTGGCACGGACTCCCTGTGCCTACTCCACCTGTTGCATCGACTCTGTGGACGCGACAAACGCTATCCGCACGTGCAACTTCACGTGGCGCACCTCAACCACCAACTACGACCAGAGGTCAGCACCCAGGAAGCCGCCAGCGTTACCGCGCTCGTACAGTCCTGGGGTCTGCCCATTACCGTTGGCGTCACCGCTGTACCAGAGCTGGCACGCCGGGAGCAACGTTCGCTGGAAGATGCCGCACGCACGGCACGCTATCGTTTTTTACGCGCGGTAGCGCGCACCCTTCAGGCCAATGCCATCGCGGTAGCCCACCACCAGGACGACCAAGTAGAGACGCTGCTCCTACACTGGCTACGCGGCGGTGGCATCGCCAGCATGGTAGGGCTACAGCCGCGCCTACACGACATCATTCGTCCCTTACTCTGCGTAACCCATGCCGAAACCGTGGCCTATTGTCGGCAGCAGCAACTCACCCCCATAGAAGATGCTAGCAACCAGGATGTACGCTTCCAGCGCAACCGTATCCGCCACGAACTACTACCCTTGCTCGAAGCCATGAATCCAGGATTTCGCGCCACCCTGCTCAGAAATGCAGAGGTGATGCGTGTCGATGCTGCATGGATAGAGCAGCAGATTGATGCGGCGTGGCCAGCGATTGTCATCTCTGCAAGCAGCACGCCAGCTACGATCCAACTCCACGTTCCCACCTTGCTCACCTTGCCGCTAAGCCTGCAACGTCACCTGTTACGCCGCGTCACGAGCACATTATGCGCGGGACAATCGCCGCTCGAACTGCGTCACTATCATCTGATCGACCAACTCCTCCACCGTCCGGCCAGCATAGAAACAGTCTCCCTGGACCTACCCGGCCATCTCCAAACCACCCGCACCGGCGACACTCTCACCGTACGGGCGACATTCATGACGCCCTCTCCCCCCTCTCCCCCTACGCCCAACCCGCCCGCGCCCGCCATTCTCCCCATTCCTGGTCATATCTCGGTGCCAGGGACAACATGGAGCGCAAAGGCAGAGTATGTATCAGACGAAAGGCGACAGATCATGCAGCAGACAGAGCAAGACCTGCCCTCCCTCTTGCATTTGCTCAACGCCACTCGCTATGTTGTGTATATTGATGCCGACAGCATCGCGGACAACCTACAGGTACGCACAAGGCGAGCCGGTGATCGCATGCGCCCACTAGGGATGTCCCATGAAAAGAAAATACAGGATATACTAATAGATAAACACGTTGCACGTATCGAGCGAGATAACATCCCGCTCTTTTTCTCACATGAAACCTGTATCTGGCTGGCTGGCATTTGTCTTGCAGACACCGTCCGTTTGACCAGCACAACACAGCGTATGGTTCGATTAACCATCGAACCATCATAGGAACTTATCGTTAATCCACATAAGTGAGGTGAATTATGCACACAGATATCGCTGAAATACTGATTTCAGAAGACCAGTTAAAAGAGAAAGTTCTTGAACTCGGCAAGCAAATTACCAACGATTACAAAGGAAAATACTTACTACTCTTAGGCACACTCAAAGGAGCGGTGCCTTTTATCGCAGACCTCGCCCGCGCCATCGACATGCCTTTAGAGATCGACTATATGGCAGTTGCCAGCTATGGCAGTAGCACCCATTCCAGTGGCATCGTGCGCTTCATCAAAGACCTGGAAGGGCCAATCGATCAGAAGCATGTGTTGATCGTCGAGGATATCATCGATAGTGGTCTCACGCTCCACTACATGGTTGACGTACTGCGCCGCCGCAATCCGCTCAGTTTGTGTGTCTGCACCTTGCTCGATAAAGAGCGCGAACGCGTCAAAGCCATCGAGACCAACTATGTAGGTTTTCGTATTCCCGATAAATTTGTGGTCGGCTACGGCCTGGATTACGCCCAGCTGTACCGCAACCTGCCCTACATTGGGGTGCTCAAGCCGGAGATCTACGAAGACACCACCAAACCAGAGGATCAGCATCGTAGCCAAGCTGAATAGCACAGGGATGATATAACTACAAGCAAAAACGGTGGATGTGTCCACCGTTTTTGCTTGTAGTTATATCATCCCTGGCAGTTCTCTTTCGAAGATTCTCAATCCATGTGGGCTAGGTTTTAAGCTGACGCGGCCCAGAATGCGCGACCCGCGCTGTTCTATCCATGCCTGCGCTTTCTGCTCGGCCTCCTCCTCAGAAACCGCATAGAAGGGATACAGTTCATCGGCAAAGCCAATATCGCAAGTAAGAATCCAGAGCATTTTTGTGGGCAACACATGGTCCTCTGTCATCGTAAAACTTCTCCAATAGTGTGTTTATTTCTAGTAAGTGGCTGGAACCCTCTTAATTATGCAGAATTTGGTGTATTATGTCAATGAATATACTATACATAGGATAAAAGTCAATGACAAAGAGCCTATGGAATAATTCTTAACTGAGTTCAAAATCGACTATCATGCACCTATGAGCAAAGATAATCAGCAGCAACCAACCAACCTGGAAGAGTTCCTGGTTCAGGCGATGAAAGAGCGCGACATGTCAATGGCCGCACTCGCACGTGCAGCGGGCCTCTCGAAACAAGCCGTATTTACCTACATGAATGGGGCTCGTCCCACCTTAGAGAGTTGTCGCAAACTCGCTTTCTATCTCAATGAACCAATCAGCAAAATTATCAGCCTATCCTACAAAGACGTGGATAGTAGACGTTTGCAATCATTGATAGAAACATATTTAGAACTACCTGACATGCAAAAGCACACGGCTGAAGATATGATGCAGGTGTTGTTGCGCGAAGCGAGACGCACGAGCGAGGAACAAGAACAGGAATAGCACCCCTAAAAGCGGGAATTATAGGCAGAAAGAGACATCTCATGTAATATCTGCACGAGATGTCTCTTTCTGCCCGTTTGCGCTTGTCCCCCCGCCGCAAGGCTGTTGCCAAGTCCGTATCCGTAGGCCCCACACGACGAGGTTTTCTCGCCTGTAGGGAAGCTCATGCCTATGAAAAGTAGGTGGGTGGTTCAGTATGATATAATTTCCATAACATCCAAATAAGGAGTGCGGTGCGCATGCCTGGTGGTGTGTGCGCCCATGCTATATGTTTCGTAAGATTTTAATTGCCAATCGCGGCGAGATCGCGTTGCGCGTCATTCGTGCGTGTCGTGAGATGGGTATTCGTAGCATCATTGCACATTCGGTGGCAGACCGCAATTCGCTCCCCGTGCGCATGGCCGATGAGCGAATCTGTATTGGGCCCGGGCCGAGTAGTAAGAGCTATTTGAACATCCCTAATATTATTCAGGCCGCCCTCATATCTAACGCCGAGGCCATTCATCCTGGCTATGGCTTTCTTTCCGAGAACACCAGCTTCGCCGAAATTTGTCGCGACGTGAATATTGCCTTTATCGGCCCCACGGCTGAGGTAATGGCAGTTATGGGCGATAAGGTATCAGCACGCGAGGCCATGACCAAGGCGGGTCTGCCGACCTTAACCGGCACACCCGTTGTACGCACCGTCAGCGATGCCCTCGAAGCTGCCAAGAGCATTGGTTTCCCTTTAATGCTCAAAGCAGTTGCAGGCGGCGGCGGACGTGGCATCCGTTTAATCAAACGGCCAGACGAGTTTGAGCGCACCTTCACCCTGGCACAAAACGAGGTACGTGAAGCCTTCCGCGACGATGGTATTTACTTTGAACGCTACCTTGAGCGTGCTCGTCACGTCGAGATACAGGTATTGGTCGATAGCAAAGGCAACGGCGTCCACCTGGGCGAACGAAACTGCTCTTGCCAACGCCGCAACCAGAAGGTACTTGAAGAGTCGCCCAGCCCGCATCTGTCTGAGCGTATGCGTCATGACATGGGTACAAAGGCCATTAAAGCCGTACAAAAGGTCGGCTATCGCAACGCGGGCACACTGGAATTCCTGGTTGATGAACACAACCACTACTATTTCATGGAGATGAACACACGTCTCCAGGTCGAACATCCCGTTACCGAGTTAGTAACAAGCATTGACCTGGTAAAAGAGCAAATTCGCATCGCAGCTGGCCTGCCACTAGAGCTCAAGCAAACGGATGTGCAGTTTAGAGGCCACGCCATCGAGTGCCGCATCAACGCGGAGGATACCGACAACGATTTTCGCCCCCAGACGGGCACCATCGAACGCTATCTTCCTCCCGGTGGGCCGGGCGTGCGTGTTGATAGCCACCTGTTCGCGGGCTATGAGATACCGCCACACTACGACTCGCTGCTCTCCAAGCTGATCGTGTGGGCCGATACACGCGACGACGCGATTGCGCGTATGCAGCGCGCCTTAGAGGAATATGTGATCGAAGGCGTGGCAACGACCATTCCATTTCATCAACGCCTGCTCAAGCATCCTGCCTTCATCAGTGGCGAAACCTACACACGCTTCATTCAAGAAGAAGCTGTAGCGTTGGGGATATAATTAAGAAACACATTTGCCTGAGCATCCGCGAGGGCAATACGTAGTAAAAAGGCTGAACATCTACAAAGGATGTTCTTGTAACATACACATAACTGGAGGTGACTTAATGTCTCGTGTAGTTGTAACCGGATTGGGACTGGTTACCTCATTAGGTAACGACCTGGCTTCATCCTGGGAAGGCTTAATTCAGGGCAAGTCAGGTATGGGTGAGATTACAGGCTTTGACACCAGTAAGCATCGCGTCCATTTTGCCGCCGAGGTCAAGGGCTTTGACCCATTGCTCTACATGGACCGTAAAGAGGTGCGGCGGAACGACCCGTTTGAACAATATGCCATCGCGACGGCGAAACAGGCACTAGCGCAGGCCAATTTACAGATTGCCGACGATTTCGCCGACGATGTTGGCGTCTATATCGGCAGTGGCATCGGTGGCCTTGTGACGCAGCACGATCAGTTCAGAATCCTGTTCGAGCGTGGTCCTGACCGCATCAGCCCATTCTTCATTAACATGATGATTATTGATGGTGCGCCAGGCATCGTCTCGATTCTGACGGGTGCGCGTGGCCCCAACTGGGCGGCGGTCTCGGCGTGTGCCACCAGCGGAAACACCATAGGTGAGGCATGGGAGACCATTCGTCGCGGTGATGCCAAAGTGATGATTGCAGGCGGCGCGGAACAGGCCGTTACATCTATCGCGATGGCAGCATTCGACAACATGCACGCCCTTTCGCGGCACAACGACGATCCCCAGGGAGCGAGCCGTCCCTTCGATGCCATGCGTGATGGCTTTGTCATGGGTGCGGGTGCAGGTATGCTCATTCTGGAGGACCTGGAGTTCGCGCAAGCACGTGGTGCCCACATTCTGGCAGAAATGGTCGGCTACGGCTCCACAGGAGACGCACACCACGTCACCGAGCCTGCCCCCGGCGGCACTGGCCTGATACGGGCGATGCGACGCGCCCTGCAAAAAGGGGGTCTGCAACCAGATCAGGTGGACTACATCAACGCGCATGGCACCTCAACTCCATTTAACGATAGCACCGAGACCAAGGCCATCAAGACCTGCTTTGGCGACCATGCAAAAAAGGTCGCGATCAGCTCGACAAAATCCATGATCGGCCATACGCTCGGTGCAGCTGGAGCTATCGAGGCGGTGGTCTGCGTGCAGAGCATTCTGACCGGCATCATTCCACCGACCATCAACCTGCATCATCCAGACCCAGAATGTGACCTTGACTACGTTCCCAATGAGGCACGACAAGCCACCATCAACGTCGCGCTGTCGAATTCTATGGGCTTTGGTGGTCACAACACCTGCCTCATTTTCAAGCGATACGAAGCATAAAAAACATGGACAGAGAAAATCAAGCGTCGTGGGTAGAGCGCATCGAGGAACTCATCAAAATCCTCGAAGGCAGCTCCATCGGCGAACTAGAATTATCGGAAGCGGGAACCGAGATTATCATTCGCCGCACTCCTAACATGGTGCTGGTCTCAAACCCCAGTCAGGTCATCAGCATCAGCAAGAATGGTGAGCATACGGTAACGAACGCGGCACCAGCACCCAAGGCTGAAGGGGTCGCCATTGTTGCCCCACTCACAGGGGTGTACTATGCCGCCGAGTCGCCAAGCGCGCCACCCTTCGTTAGTATCGGCGATATCGTGCAGGTTGGACAAGTAGTTGCCCTCATCGAGGCCATGAAAATCTTCAATGAGATACAGGCAGAGGTGGCAGGGCGTGTACTCGCCCTCGTCGCCGCCTCCGGCGAAGTCGTACAAAAAGGCGACCCCCTACTACGAGTCGCCGTATTATAACAAAACAACCAGCAGCGAAGCGTGCTGCAGGCTCCGTAGGAGCCAGATTATGCACTTTTACAAATTAACCTGGTAATCAGAGAAACCCATCCGTAGGGGCCAGATTGATCGCGCCCCGAGGCGATTTATCGCCTGTGATCCAGGGGATCTCGCTCAATGAATTGAGCGTAGGGCGCGATCAATCTGGCCCCTACGGAATTTACAGCTATTACCAGGTTAATTAGTAAATGTGCATTAGCGCGCCCAATAGACATCA
>JBBPYR010000139.1:0-25578 GCA_038199755.1 Ktedonobacterales bacterium
AGAGGTATGCGTATCGTAAATTGTTTCTCTGTCTCTTTCATATGAGTCATTATACATCTTTTTGACTCTCATGTCAAGAGGGAAGAAATGAGAACAAAAGAGTATGAATGTCAACACTTAGTGTTGCTGCAAACTTCCCATTTCGATCTGTTAGGAACAGGAATAAGTTCTTTGCTTTCTTCATTCTCTTCTGGCATGTGAAATCCTTCTTAAGAAAATATGAAATAACTCTGACATTTTGACAGAGTTATTTTTTCAATCATGTACAAAGCTAATGACAGAAATGCTGACCAGTCAGCGTGACGGTTGCTATTAGAGCTTATGATAATGGAGCTTGCTTTGGTGTATTCTTGCGTTTATTGTATCATAAAGAACAAAGGTACATATCGGAGTTGGCATACAAGAGGCATGCTAAAAGATGGTATGATGACTGCAAAAAGAGGGGAAATACTATGGTTGTCCAACTCAGCTATGAGCAACTGAGCGCGTTACGGCGCATTGATAGCCCAACCATCTCCAACGCCATCGAAACATTTAAGGTGCGACCACGCGTAGCTGGCTACGTGGGCTACGATATCCGCTGTCTCTTCCCAGAACTGCCTCCCGTTGTTGGCTATGCCGTGACCTGCACGGTAGATAGCACCAGCGAGGGACGGCAAGGTATTAGCTTCCAAAAGCTCTATGATTTGCTGGCAACCGCATCCAAACCAGCGATTGTGGTGATGCAGGATGTCGGCAGCGACCGTCTGCACTCGTGCCATGCGGGTGAGATCATGTCAACACAGATGAAACAGCTAGGGGCCATCGGTATTTTAACGGATGGTGGCCTCCGTGATGTCAAGGAAGTTCGTGCGATGGGCGGGTTTCACTATTTTTGCACTGGCCTTGTCGTCTCGCATGGCAATCCTATTTGCGTGAGTGTGGGAGAAGAGGTGACGATCTCCGGTATGCGCGTGGCTATGGGCGACCTGCTGCATGGAGACGTGAACGGTATCCTCACGATACCCGCCGAGTGCGCCACTCAGGTCGCTGATGCCGCCTATCGCATCTGGGCCGATGAGGGAGAGACGCTGCAACGTATTACCGGCTCAAAAAGTAATAGCTTCACGGGTCCCGAACTCAAACATTAAACTGCGGTGTACCCCCGCAAGAAAGCAAGACGAGAAGACAACAAGGGAAGCCTGCGAGGTGTCCCTTTGCTCGCATAGAGAAGAGAGGTGAGGAAACAACGTGACGCAACAACGCTTTACGAACAAGGTCGTGCTAGTGACGGGGGCCGCGCAGGGCATCGGGCGCGCTATTGCCCTTCGTTTTGGCAACGAGGGCGCACAGGTGATTGTGAATGATGTCAACGCCACTGGTGCGGCGGCGACTGCCCAGGAGATTGTGGATCGTGGTGGATTAGCTATTCCCGTGGTCGCAGACGTGTCGGACAAGAGTCAGGTGGACCACCTCTTCGATGTCGTGTTTGAAAAATTTCAGGTGATTGATGTGCTGGTCAACAATGCGGCATTAGTGAATGTGGATCGTCACTTTCTGGAGGCCGATGAAGCGTGGTGGGACCGTGTGCTCTCGGTCAACCTGAAAGGCACCTTCCTCTGCTCGTTACGTGCGGCCCATGCTATGGCTCGTCGTCATCAAGGGGTCATTATCAACATGTCTAGTGGCGGTGCCACCCACTCTCATCGCGGCATGGCTGCTTATGATGCGGCCAAGGGCGGTGTTGAAGCTCTCACACGAGCCATGGCCCTTGACCTCGCGCCCTATGGCATACGGGTCAATGCGCTCGTGCCGGGCTCGATCAACTCCGGCATTATGAGCGCGGAATTGAAAAGTGAGCGCGGAATGACCATTCCCCTGGGGCGCGTAGGCGAGCCTGAAGACATGGGCGGGCCAGCCGCTTTTCTGGCCTCGGACGATGCTAGCTACATCACTGGTCACATGATTGCCGTTGACGGTGGTCTCTTATCACAGCAAAGGGCTCCGCAGGTGGACATTTTCCCGTTGAGTCGCTTTCCCAAACTGGAGGACATCTAATGGGAAGCCCTGCCAAGCAGTATCGGGTAGGAGTGGACATTGGTGGCACCTTTACCGATCTCGTCGTGTTTGATGACGCGACTGGCCGTTTCGCGGTCGGCAAAACGCTGACCACACCGCAGGACCCCTCCCTCGCGATTGAAGAGCTTTTGCGCGAGACACTGGCACGTGAGGGCATTGCGCTGGCAGAGATACAACAACTCATTCACGGCACAACGCTGGTGACGAATGCCATTATCGAGCGCAAGGGTACAATTACCGCTCTGCTCACGACACAGGGCTTTCGCGATGCCATTGAGATTGGACGCGAGAACCGCTACGAACTCTATGATCTTATGTTAGAGATGCCGCAGCCGCTGGTGCCGCGCTATCTGCGTTTCGACGTGCCACAACGGACGCTGTCCGATGGCAGCACGCTGCAAGCACTGGACACGACCTTCGTCGAGCAGTTGACACGTGAACTGGTGGATAACCATGTTGAGGCTGTGGCTATTGCCTTTCTCAATAGCTACACCAATGGTGCCGCCGAACGTGAGGCACGCAGTGCGGTGCAGCGCATCGCCCCTACGATGCGCGTGTCCATTTCGTCGGAGGTCGTGCCGGAAATTAGAGAGTTTGAGCGCACGTCGACGACGATCACCAATGTCTATGTCCAGGCTCTGGTCGAACGCTATCTGCGCGAGTTACAGACGCGCCTGACGCAGCTTGGCTTCGCGGGTAGCCTCTTTTTGATGATTTCCAGTGGTGGCATTGTCACCGTTGATACGGCTATTCGCTTCCCCATTCGCCTGCTCGAATCGGGGCCAGCGGCGGGGGCGTTGGCGGCGGCAAATTATGGCATCGCCTGTGGCTATACCGACCTGCTCTCATTCGATATGGGGGGAACCACCGCCAAGTTTTGTGTCATCGACGATGGCCAACCGCTGACCGCCCTCGAATTTGAGGTTGACCGTCGCTATCGTTTCAAAAAAGGCTCTGGTTTGCCGATCAAGCTACCCGTAATCGACATGATTGAGATCGGTGCTGGTGGTGGCTCAATTGCCTCTATTGACGCGCTTGGCTTATTGAAAGTGGGACCACACTCGGCGGGAGCGGAGCCGGGGCCGGTCTGCTATGGTCGTGGTGGCAGCGAACCGACCGTGACCGATGCAGATTTGGTGCTTGGCTATCTTGACCCCGACTATTTTCTCGGTGGGCAGCTCAAGATTGACCTTGCCGCGGCACGGCAGGCCATCCAAACGCGTATCGCCGAGCCATTGCAGCTCTCAATTGAAGAGGCAGCCTGGGGCATCCATCAGATTGTGAATGAGAACATGGCGAACGCGGCCCGTATACACACGCTGGAACGCGGCAAGGACCCACATCGCATTCCGGTCTTCGCCTTCGGAGGTGCCGGTCCGGTGCATGGATTTCGTATAGCCAAAGCTTTAGGTTCACCTGCCTTGATTGTACCGTTGGGGGCGGGGGTGATGAGTGCGGTCGGCTTCCTGACTGCTCCGCTGGCCTTCGATTTTGTACGCTCATGGCGCAGTCGCATCGATGGTTTGGATTGGCAGCAGGCCAATGCGTTGTTCAGCGAGATGGAGGCGGAAGGGCAGGCTCTGCTGGCGGCGTCCGGCCTATCTCCCACACAGATGAGTTATCGGCGTGAGGCTGACATTCGTCATGTGGGTCAGGGGCACGAGATACGTGTGCCGCTACCCAACGGGCAACTCGATAGCCAGAGCGCGACCGCCATCACTGCCTCCTTTGAAGAGGTGTATCGGCGGCTTTATGAGCGACTGAGTCTGGCGGTGCCATTGGAAATTATCAATTGGCGCGTAACGGTCTCTGGTCCGATGCCGACAGTGCGCCTGCAAAAGCCCGCCGTTGAACAGAGTGCTGTGCAGGATGCCCATAAAGGGAGTCGTCAGGTCTATTTCCCCGGTGGCTATCGTGAGACGGTGGTCTATGATCGCTCTCGCCTCTTGCCTGGTGCTCGCTTTGCCGGACCCGCCATTGTGGAGGAACGCGAGTCAACCGTGATCGTGGGGCCGGATGGCTCTTTTGCTATTGATGAGCAATGGAATCTCGTTGTTGCTTTGGAAACGACTGAATAAGGATGCGCCGCCGTGTCAAATATGCTTGATCCGATAACCCTTGAAGTGCTCTGGAACCGCCTGCTGTCAGTCGTCAATGAGCAGCAAACTACATTGATGCGTACCGCCTTTAGTACGATTGTGCGTGAGTCGCAAGACCTCGCCTGCGGTGTCTTTGATACGCGTGGCGCGATGATCGCGCAGTCGCTCACGGGTACGCCCGGTCACATTAACGCGATGGCAACGGGTGTGCGCCACTTTTTGCACACCTATCCGCCAGAGACGCTGCATCCCGGCGATGTATTGATTACGAATGACCCCTGGCAAACGGCTGGTCAGATCAACGATATGACTATTTTGTCGCCTGTCTTCAAACATGAACGGGTGGTAGCTTACTTTGCCAGTACCTGCCATTCCCCCGATATCGGTGGGCGCATCTTCTCGGCTGAGGCCCGCGATATCTATGAGGAGGGGTTACGCATTCCCATTACGAAGCTGTTTATTGGCAATGAACCTAACCACGAGTTGATAAGAATTATACGCGCTAATGTGCGCACACCCAACGAGACAATTGGGGACCTCTACGCGCAAACCTCTTCTAACGCGGTGGGGGCACGCGAACTGCTGCACTTTATGGAGGAATTCGAGCTTGAGAGCATCGATCCACTGGCCGACGAAATCATTGCACGTTCCGAGCGGGCGATGCGCGATGCGATTCGTAAACTGCCCAATGGCCGCTACGAGAATGAGTCATGGAGCGATGGCTTTGATGAGCCTATTCGTATCAAGGTCGCTGTGACCATTGAAGACGAGGACCTGTACATCGATTTTGCGGGCTCGTCACCTCAGAGTCGCTGGGGCATCAATGTGGTGCTGAACTATACTTATGCCTATGCGTCGTTTGCGATCAAGGCTGCCATCAGTCCAGAGGTTCCGCATAATGCTGGGGCGTTCCGACCTGTGCATGTAACTGCGCCTCCCGGCTCTATCCTGAATTGTCTGGAACCAGCTTCTGTCGCGTCACGGCACATGATCGGCCATTTTCTGCCTGGGGTGATCTTTGGCGCTCTGGCACAGGCGATGCCGGGGCAACTGATCGCTTGCGGTGCCGACCCGATCTGGCTGTCCGTCTGGCATGGCAAATGGCCGCTGTCACACGAGCCGTTTACCTTTAGCCTGTTTCAGTGTGGTGGCACGGGCGCACGTGCGACGAAGGATGGCCTGAACACGACGGGCTTTCCCAGCGGAGTCGCTGGCGTGCCCGCTGAGGTGATTGAAAGCCTTTCACCGCTGATCCAGTTTCGGCGTGAGTTACGCACCGACTCAGGGGGAGCTGGCACTTATCGTGGCGGTCTGGGGCAATGGACCGATTTTGGCTATCGTGGTGGCGACCTCTGGGCGGTATCGGCTCTGGCTGATCGCACGCGTTTTGCCGCGACCGGACTGGCAGGGGGGCAAGATGGTGCGCTGGGCGAGTTTATGGTGGACGAGCACGGACGTCCACAGCCAAAGGCGTTGGTGACGCTTGAGCCACACGTTCATGTGCATCTACACCTGCCGGGTGGCGGTGGCTATGGCAACCCTTTGCAACGCTCTCCCGAACAGGTGCTGAATGATGTCGTGAATGGCTATGTCACTCTTGAGGCGGCTGCGCAGCTCTACGGTGTGGTCATCCGCTACATTGGTAGCGCAAATCAGCTGGTGCGACCGCCATCATGCTATGTCATCGATGAGGCGGCAACACTGGCGTTGCGAGAGCATCAGTAGAGCTTCTTCTTATGGTGTGTTCTCATTGCCCTTGACCTTCCAGCCGCTGGAAGGTTTATACTTTGTACATAACAGAAAGGAGATGAAGAACAGCCATGCAGAACAGTCGTCAAGGTCAGGCAACTCCACCTGCTCAGAAGGTAACTGCTCCCCTGGAAGGAGGAACGATTGGAGAATTGGCTCGTCGCACAGGACTGAGCACCAAGGCTATTCGCTATTATGAAAGTATTGGTGTCTTGCCGTCATCTCAGCGTGGAGCTAATGGCTATCGGTTCTATAGCCAGGCCGATGTCAATCGTTTGCATTTACTACGCCGTCTGCGCTTGTTGGGGGTTTCGCTGGCTGAAGCCAGATCCTTGCTTGCGGCAACGCTCGATGCTCCTTGTCGCGACGTGCAACATGAACTCTCCCATCTCGTGAATGCTCGGCTTGTCGCGCTCGACCAGGAGATTGCGGAATTGCTTCAACTCCGAGAGGAACTCGCCTGCTGTCAGCAACAGCTCACCTGTGGAGTCGTAGGAAAAGATGAGCCATTCACAACCTGTTATGATCAAGCTTGTCTGGCCTGTTCTCCCTCTCCATTGCCGCCGCAGACTTCAGTGACTGTCTTTCCACACAAGCATCATACCGTTGTGACAACGGAAGCCGATGTCTGTTGATCTCGTCTCTCAGCAGAAACCGTTCATTACAAGAAAGGATACGTAAGTGAAAGTAGCCTATATATTTAGCACGACCGGACATACCGTGAGCTACAAACTGGGGAAGATGATCTTACCCCAACTGGAGGAACATCGCCACGGAGTCGAGGTGGTGGGCATGTTTTTCTTCGATGACAACACGTATGCATTGAGGAGTGGTGATGTGCTCGGTGAACGGCTCAGTACCGTCGCACGTGAGCAGGGGATACTGCTGATGCTCTGCGATCAATGCGCAACGGAGCGCGGGTTAGCCGTCCCCAATGGCGCGGGTGGATATCGTCCAGTCGATACCGTGGAAGGCGTCTCTGTCGGGTGTTTTCCTGATCTCTATGCGGCACTTGCGACCAATCCACCGGATCAGGTGATTACTTTATGATAGGAGAGGCACGGTGACAGAACGTGATCGCTAACAACGCGCCATTCCTCTGTGTCAGAGATGGTTCATCATGCATCAGGTTGCTCTCGCTCGGCCAGCTCTTTCTCGATCCCCGAGATCATGCTAGTGGGAAGGGCGAGGTTAGGGGGTAGATGGGCGGAGGCTTGCGAGGCGGCATCGGTCTCGCCACCTTCCGCCAAGATGGCCTGAAATAGTTGCACGGAATCTGCCTTCGTCCCTTCTCCCAAATCGTCCCTGAAAAACACTTCCTGAGCGCATGCGATCAGATCTTGCACCACGCGTTCAGAGCGGTAGTAGGTGAGCGCAATCCAGTCAATGGTCGTCTGTCCATATCCCTGAAAAAACGCAGGTGTGCCGGGCAGTGCCTCGCTATCGGCTGACGATACTTTGACGAAGAGGAAATCGCGCTCTTTGGGTGCGAGCATCACCTCATCCCAATCAAGCACAAACACATGACCCGCGTGATCACGGAGCAGATTGGCTGGATGCAGGTCCGCGTGACAGATGACGTAGGGAAGGGTGCGCGCTTGGAGCACTGCCGCCAGCGTTTCTAGGGAGGTGACGACTGTGTGAATGCTGGGCTGATGCGCCATCCAGGTGGAGCGTAGGGCGCGTTCAGAGCCACTTTCACCGCTGCGCGAGTGTAGGTGTTGGGTCTCAAAGGTGTGTACCCAGCGAACATACTCCGTCGGATCAAAGGTCTCCTTGCGCAGGGACTCAAAGCCGAAAGGTGGGAGCATGACCTGATGAATCTGTTTGAAGACGCTTCCCACCTCCTTCCACTGCATATCCTTCATCCCCGTCCAACTCGTATCCCCGTCGAGAAAGGGATATACAATCACGTTCCAACCCTCTAGCCGAGCCCACAAGGCACCACTGTTGGTGGGAATGGGAGCCACAACCGCTGTGATCCCTTGATCGTTGAGATAGCGAGGAACAAGACAAGCTGGCTCGTAGAGTGAGCCGGACTTGACTTTGAGCAGATAGGGCGTGCCTTGCTCGCTCACCACACGATATACCCCTGCGTTGTAATCCAGTCCTAGCGGAAGAAACTCAAGCGTGACGGGGAGCAGATGATAGTGTTGCTGTAAACAGGCTCGCAGGTGTGCCTCTGGAATACTCGGTGGTTCGCGCATAGCTAATCTTATCCTATTCTGTCTCTTTTTTCGTTCATCTCCATTATCGCACCCTCGTATTCTGTAGCGTGAGATCAGTAGCCATAACAGTGCTATTCTTCTGTATTGTCAACTTAGCAGTAATCTTCATGCTTCCTGCTAAGTTGACAATACCTGAATTTGCAGGACATCGTGAGGGAAGAGTATAATGCAGAGCGGAGCTAGAGGAATGGTATTTGTACTCAATGTGAGGTCGTGTGGCATGGTGCAGACAGACTCTCGACTTGTAGAGAGTCACATCCAAGGAGAAGTCCAGATGGCAACACCAGCAATGAAAGTCCCTCGCAACAAGCTCAGTATACGGGAACGCTTGGATTTGGGAAATGGCTTCATACCGTACTTGTTAATACTGCCTACTCTCCTGCTGATTCTGGTGTTGGCGGTCTTTCCTATCCTGGTTTCCTTCTGGCTCAGTCTGCTCGATAGCCTTCCTGTGCATAGCACCAAGTTTATTGGATTGACCAACTATGTTGAGTTATTTACTAGTAGTGATTTCCATAACTCAATGGGCACGACACTCGTCTTCACGACCTTCGCCGTCACCTTGGAGACGATCTTTGGTCTCTTGCTTGCCCTGCTCTTGAATGACACGTTTCCAGGCCGTAGCCTCGTGCAGGCCGCTATTCTGGTTCCGTGGGTCTTCCCATCCACGATCGCTGCGCAGATGTGGGCTCTGATGTACAATGACCGCACAGGCATCATCAGTTATCTCCTCCAGCAAATGCATATCCTCGCCCCTGGTAATACCATCTTGGAGACGAATAATGGCATCATGCTTGCTGCCATCATCGCCGATGTGTGGAAAAACACCCCTTTTATCGCCATCATGCTGCTGGCAGGTCTTCAAGTCATCTCTCCTGAAATATATGAAGCGGCTGCCGTCGATGGAAGCACGCGCTTCCAACAATTTTGGGCGATTACCTTGCCTATGCTCAATGGGCCGATGACCATTGCGTTACTCTTCCGCACCCTCACTTCCTTGGGTGTGTTTGATCTCTTCTATATTCTGGGTGGCAATCAAGTGCAAAGCATGGCCTCGTTCTCGTATAATTACATGTTTAGTCGTACCACCTTCGACTTTGCTCCCGGAGTGGCAGTTGCTGTTCTGCTGTTTGTGATTATCGTTGGTCAGGTGGCGTATCGTTTTTCTGCCATGATGATTGTCCTCAAAGGTTTCTTAAAGAGACCTTGGTAGTGGTTCACTTTCATAAGAACCTTCATGTTCGGGCTATGATTGTCTGCAAGTCCGCTTGTAAAGCTCTTAGGGCATTGGCGGGACTCGTTTGTTTTGTGAGTGCTTGATGGATATGCATCTGAATTGCGGTTGACAGATCTGAATAGATGGGAGAGAGGGGACGTGTGAAAGCATTAGAGAAGATAGGCTTGAGGTGTTTGACCATCGGAAGCGCGGCCACCATCTCGGCGTCCTCATAGACGCTTTGTAATGTCGCAAAGCGTGAGCGCGAGCGCATCAAGATTTTCTGAACGTCAGCTCCCAATAGATAATGAACGAATGTCCATGAGGCATCAATGTTCTGTGAGAAGGCATTAATGCCCAGATCCCAGCCGCCGACGCAGGAGTGCCCTTTGGTGTTGTTGCCGCTCGCGAGCGTGGAAGAGACAGCAAAAGAGCCTACCACATTTGCTGTTTTCGTAGCGAGGCTGACTGCATCGGCTCCCCAATTGCGCATAAACGCGGCTTGCCCGGCTTCCCATTCAGCGTATACTGAGTCTTCTGGGTCTGCTATCCAGGTGGTGGTGAGAGAACTTGGTGAAATGGTATCTACCCAACTGACCATCTCGGTCAGTGCTTGTAGTGCTTCTGGACTGTTCACGGTGACTTGCTTAGGGTTGGTCTTGTCCAAGATTGCTCCACCGTATCCAGATAAGACCTCGACGAAGTTACATACCAAGCCCTCGTACTGTTGCCCTTGCCAGATGTATCCATACGGAACGTGGGCCAATGCACCCTGGGCTAGCGAAGCCATCTGCTCCCATATGGTAGGAGTCATCGCGATCAGATTACTACGTGTGTAAAGAAGCCCTGCATCCGTGGTGAAGGGCACGGCCCACAGTTTTCCATCATAGGTACACGTTTGTAGTGCTCCTGGAAAATACTGCATGCGCTCACTCAGCGACCATTTTCCCTCTACAGGGACAAGCCAGCCAGCCGCACCAAATTCAATAGGCCAGACAACATCCAGAGAGATGATATCGCTGGTATGGGCGCGAGCGTGAAACATCAGGCTGTAGGAGAAGCGTAAGGTAGTTCTTCCCTCAATATAGGTGACGTGAATGCCATCTTTGTTGGTCTTGTTGAAGGTGTCCACGAGTGTTTTGTAAAGTGAAGAGACACCTGCTTCACTGGTCCAGACGATGTTGGTTGCAGCACCATTCCCGTGGGTGCTGTTCGAGGAGCCAGCGCAGGCTTCGAGAAGAGAGACGGCGGCACTACTGCTTAATCCGAGCTGAAGCGCAGTTTCGAGAAAGCGACGACGCGTCATGCGTCCGGCCCTTATTTTCTGCAGGTTTTCGTCGAGGAGTTCGCGCTGTTCCACAAGCATGAGGTGTGCTCCTTTCATTTTCCTTTTGACCGAAAGAGCATTTCCTGCTCTCATCACTCCAGAAGATGCTGCTCGTGGAGGATATAGCAGTATGCAATATAATTTCATTGTATTTTATAACATATTGCTATTCTCCTGTCAAGGGCAGCAAAATCTTGGAGGTTACATGATGAACCTGTTTATTGAACTACTAATACGGTTCTGCTATACTCGTCGCGTGGCCAAGATCACCACATAGGGATAATAAAAATCACCGAAAGGCTATAAGGTAAGGTACAGATGAAAGAGGAAGCTGATGTGATTGTGGTGGGGGCTGGCCTGGCAGGGCTGGTCGCCACAGCAGAGCTTATTGATGCGGGACGACACGTGCTGCTATTGGAGCAGGAGCCAGAGGCATCGCTGGGAGGACAAGCGTTTTGGTCCTTTGGAGGCTTGTTCTTTGTCAACTCGCCGGAGCAACGGCGTCTGGGCATTCATGATTCCTATGAATTGGCGTGGCAGGACTGGTCGGGCAGCGCGGGCTTTGATCGAGACGAAGACCATTGGCCGCGTCTGTGGGCGCAGGCCTATGTCGCCTTTGCCGCAGGCGAGAAATATTCCTGGCTACGTGAGCAGGGGCTACGTGCGTTTCCAGTGGTGCAATGGGCGGAGCGCGGCGGCTATCTTGCGAGTGGCTATGGCAATTCGGTGCCGCGCTTTCATGTCACCTGGGGTACGGGTCCAGGGGTCATCGAGCCATTTGTGCGACGCGTCCGTGAAGGTGAGCGGCAAGGGCTGGTGAAGTTGCGTTTTCGCCATCGCGTCACGGCACTGTCCATGAATGCTGGCATCGTGGATGGCGTTGAGGGTGAGGTATTGGAGCCGAGCAGCGTTGAGCGGGGTGCGTCGAGTTCACGGACCACCGTTGAAGCGTTTCAGTTCAAAGCGCAAGCGGTGATCGTGACATCGGGTGGTATTGGGGGCAACCATGATCTGGTGCGCCGCAACTGGCCGCAACGTATGGGGCCAGCACCCAAACACTTGATTTCGGGGGTGCCCGACCACGTTGATGGCTACATGCAGGGAGTCGTGGCGGCGAATGGGGGAGACCTCATCAATGCTGATCGCATGTGGCATTACCCCGAGGGCATTCACAACTACGCCCCGATCTGGAGCCGCCATGCAATTCGTATTTTGAGTGGACCATCTCCGTTGTGGCTGGATGCACGCGGGCATCGCTTGCCAATACCGCTGTTCCCAGGCTTCGATACGCTGGGAGCACTGCAACACATCACTACAACAGGCTATGATTATTCCTGGTTTTTGCTCAATCAGCGCATCATTGCACGCGAGTTTGCCCTTTCCGGCTCAGAGCAGAACCCTGATTTGACGGGTCGCAGCATTCCCAGGGTGCTCAGCCGCGTGCTGCCGGGAGCTCCTGGCCCCATCGAAGCCTTCAAAAAGCGGGGCGTGGATTTTCTGGTGCAACGGAGCCTATCTAAGCTGGTACAGGCGATGAATGAACTGGCGGGCGAAGCTTTGATTGACGCCAGCGAAGTGGAGCGCGAGATTGTTGCGCGTGATCGCGAGATCCGCCATCCTTTCAGTAAGGACGCGCAGGTGATCGCCATTCGTGGGGCGCGTGCCTTTGTGGGGGATCGGCTCATACGCGTGGCGAAGCCACATCGCCTGCTCGATCCTGCCGCAGGTCCCTTAATTGCCGTGCGGCTCTCCATTCTCACACGCAAAACTCTGGGTGGCCTGAAGACCGATCTTGAGGGGCGCGTGCTGCAAGCCGACGATCAGCCCATTCCCGGCCTGTATGCAGCTGGTGAGGTGGCTGGCTTCGGCGGCGGCGGCATGCACGGCTACCGTGCCCTAGAGGGAACCTTTCTTGGTGGCTGCCTCTTCTCTGGTCGCACCGCCGGGAGAGCCGTTGCCAAAGCGATCATCTGAGCAAATAACGCGCTCGCAGTCTCAAGACCACGCTCACAGGACTGAGGTGTTTATCCCAGATAAAAGCTGTGCGAAAAAGCTCTGCGGTAGGTGTGTTCGAGCAGAGTTAGGGTGCTTCCTGAGTATTCTTCTGCTTGTGATAGAATAGAGTGAAATCTAACAATGGTGAGGGCGTTTCAGAGCTCAGATGAGCAGAGCATTCTCGTTTGCTCAAGAGCTTTTGAGGGGTAGGAAACGCCCTCACCATTTGACATATTGCTACTGTGGGAGGAATATTTCAAATGAGCTCTAGTAATTATAAGCACAAACAAGACACCCCATTTATTTCCGAAAATCCTGGTAGACGTTGCTATTGCCATGGGAGGATCAACCAATGTCGTGCTTCATGCACCGGAAATTGCCAGGGCAGCAGGATTGGATTTCTGGAACGATGTCATCACGCAAAAAGAATTTAATGCTCCAGAAGCCTATCTCGGAGGGCCAATCGCGTGCGTAGAAAACGGCGATACCATCACGATTGACTTGAACACAGACAGCATTGACTGTACTGAATTGCAAGATATCGAAACAGCAACAAAACGTTTCAATCAATGGCAGCAAGCAGTAAAAGGAAACGGGGGCATCCATCCTCATGCAGCAAAAGTAGAAAATAGATTACTAAAACGCATGCGTGCCACCGCACGACCAGCTTTACAGGGTGGCGGAATGTGATTTGCTCCTTTTTGGTGAAAAGGAACTCTAACACAGTGATATACTTGTAAGGGCTAGAAGCGAAACATTGTAAGAGACGGCGGTGAAAGCATTGGCGGCACATCTAGAGAAACGACGCTATAGCATTGAACAATACATCACGCTATTGCAGAACACTGAGCAACGGTTAGAGTACGATCATGGCCACATTTATGCCATGGCAGGCAGTAGTGCTAATCATGCTACCATCTCTGCCAACATGTGGCGTGTGTTAGACGATGCTTTGGGAGAAGAGACGATGTGCCGCGCCTACATGGTGGAGCGTGTGGTGCGCCTTACTCCTGATGTCATGGTCATGCCGGATGTCGTCGTAACCTGCGCGGAGGCCGATCAGGGCGAGGCGTTTTTTCTGGACACACCACAAATCGTGGTTAAGGTGCTTTCCAAAAGCACTGAAGCCAAGGACCGTACTTATAAATTGCTGCGCTATCAGGCAAAGCTGAGCATCCAGGAAATTGTGCTGATTAGCCAATATGTGCAACACATTGAAGTCATTACGCGTACGACATCCGGGTGGGACTATCAGGAGTACGGGCACGAAGAAGCATTTCTGCTTGTAAGCCTAGCTATCACCATTCGAGTCGCTGATGTGTATCGGCGGCTCTCCATTCCTCACGAAAAACGCACACTGCTACCCCTTGAAATTATTGAGCCAGCCGATGAGCAAGAAGAGACTTGAGTCAAAGCTCTTGCAGACTATGAATGATGGATGCAGAGGTAGGGTTAACTTTATTAAGAGTGGTTTTTCTTGTGTTTCTCCTCCTGGTGATATTCTTCTCCATCAAATGACGAGAATACGTGTGCTCATTTTCTCTCCCTTTCTAAAGAAAAGCCTCCTCTTGCTAGCTGTTCTCTATAGTACGTAAACGAAGATGAATTTGGTGACTTCTATGTGAGATTTCCTTAAACGCTTGACATTTAATAAAAAATAATTTATATTTTATTTATTCGTAAGAATTAGTAGCGAGAAAGCAGCATGACCATATCATGAGTAGAGACGTACCAGCAGAAACCGATAAACAGACTCAGGAGCAAGAGTTGTTGCTACCTCCAACGCGTGCGGATTGGGTAGAGCAGCAGTTGCGCCGCGATATCTTGTTCGGCAAGTTTGTACCTGGCGAGAAGTTGCTCGCGGCGGAATTGGCGAAACGCTATGCCGTGAGCCCAACACCGTTACGCGAGGCATTGCAGCGTCTTGGCACCGATGGCCTACTCGTGATGACGCCGCAGCGTGGGGTACGTGTTGCACCGCTTTCGCTACGTTCAGCACTGGAAATCTATGAGCTACGTTGTCTGCTTGAGCCGCTGGCTTTGCGCAAATCGCTGGAGAACGTCGATGATGCGTGGCGCGAACAGGTGCAGCAGGCATATGAACTCATCTTCACGATCACGAGTGACGAGCAGCACGAGGTGGTGGCTGCTGAAGAAGCCAATCGCGCCTTTCACCAGGCATTATACGCTCGCTGTCAGTCGCGCTGGTTGCTGAACATCGTGAGCATGCTCTTCGATCACTGCATCCGTTATCGCTTCCTATCTTTCAATCAGCGTGGCGGCGGCGAGGGCATACAGAAAGAGCATCGCGCCATCTTCGAGGCTTGCATGCGTGGAGACAGTGATGCTGCGGCTCTTGCCCTGGAGCAGCACATCCGAAGAACGCTGGTTAGCGTCGTCGCGGTCCTCAAAGCATCAGGCGTCCAAGAAGAAGCATAATGGTTTGTCCCCCTGCGCGTTGAACGCGGCAGATATGTCCATCTCGCTTATAGCGCAGGGTAGTAAATGAACGTCATTATATTGCTACTGTCGTATTGTCATCCACATGTCCATTCTAGAGTATGTCTGTTCTAGAGAAAGAGAATGATGAAACTAGGTCGCATAGCCCACCACGGCCCAGATGGAGTGTCGGCCCGTCTGGTTGCCGTACAACCAGAGGCACAGCGTGTGATTGACCTTGCTACCGCAGAGCGTCTGCGGCTTCAAACGCTGGGGGCAAGCGAAGGTGCTGCGTTACGCGTGGCAACTGCGCTGTTTCCGGCTAGCATGACGGCGGCACTCGCTCTGGGAGAAGAGTTTTTGGCGGCGGCACGGCGGGCCAGTGATAATGCTACTGCCCAAGCCGTCTTGCCACTCACGGACGTACACTTGCTCCCGCCGCTTGACCCGCCGCTTCTGCGTGACTTTCTGGCCTTTGGACAGCATATTCGTAACGCCAGTGCGCGCTTCGGACAGACGCCAGCGGAAGAGCTTTTTAGAAGACCCATATACTACAAGGGCAACTCCACCACGATGATTGGACATGAGGCGGACGTGCCCTGGCCTAACTACACCAATCATATGGACTATGAGCTTGAATTAGGCTTGGTGATTGGCAAAACTGGGCGCAATTTGACTCCTGATGAAGCTCTGACGCATCTTTTCGGCGTGACTATTTTCAATGATTTCAGTGCGCGCGATATTCAGGGGCTAGAGATGGGAGCTGGTTTTGGTCCAGCCAAAGGGAAAGATTTTGCCAGTGCTATCGGACCCTGGATCACCACGCGTGACGAATTGGACCTGGGACACCTCACCATGATTGCTCGTGTCAACGGCACAGAGTGGAGCCATAACTCTAGCGAGACAATCACCTGGACTATCGAAGAACTGATTGCTTATGCCTCCAAAGGCGAGACCTTGCAAGCGGGGGAACTCATCGGCACTGGCACGGTTGGTTTAGGCTGTGGCCTCGAACTGGGGAAACAGCTGCAACCGGGCGATGTCGTCGAGCTTGAAGTGGAGGGCATCGGCATCTTGCGTAATCGGATCGGTCAACCTGAAGCACGTGGCTGGGAACCCACGGCACGCTATTCCTTGCAGACTCCCTGAGCGAAGCGATCTCCTCTCAGTCAGATGAGCAAAGCTAGCTGCGGGAGCAGCGTTTCTGACTGTCTTCCAAGCAGACGCGATAGCGTTGTTGGGAGTCTGAATAGCAAGCTATGGCTTTTCGCCAGCTCAGTAAAAAATGGAGACTGAATGGTTCAGTTTCTACACGGTGTGAGTCGCGGATGATGTCGTCCGGAACGGCTCGCAGAAAGGTACAGGCCCTATGAGAACGACCTCACAGCGAGCAACCCCCATGCGTTGGTGGATGCTGCTCATCCTCTCCCTCGGTTTCGTCTCACTTACGTTGAACTGGTTTGATGTTGCCTCCGCATTTCCGGCACTGGGTCAACAGTTCCATCTGCAAATTCCGCAATTGGCGTTGTTGATCTCCCTCTTTATCGCAGGGTATGGGATATTCCATATTCCGACTGGCTTCCTGACCTATCGCTTCGGTCTGAGAAATATCTTGCTGGCAGGGCTGCTCATCGAAGCACTAGGGGCAATCGCGTCAGCCTTTGCGCCTAATTATGCCTGATTAGGGATATTACGTGTGATTACGGGCATTGGCGGGTCGCTTTTCGTTGGTTGTGGCTTCTCCCTGGTCACGTCATGGTTTCGCGGGCGTGAACTCGCGCTGGCGATGGGCATTGCGACTGGTGGCGCGTTCACGCTTGGCGTTACGCTTGGCCTCTTTGTGTGGGTGGGTGTCGTGCAATCCGTGGGCTGGTCAGGAGCCCTTGCCATAGGTGGGGTCATCGGCCTGATTGCCTTTGTGGTCTCGCTCATCTTCTTGCGTGTGCCGAGCGACGAACAGGTACAACTTGCCGCCGGGCATTTCAGCTGGTCTGCGGTTGGCCGCGTGCTTGGAAATCGTGATCTGTGGCTACTAGGCTTGAGTTTCGTGGGCCTTTACGGAGCAGAGTTCACGCTGGCACAACTGCTGAACGTCTATGTGCCCATCGTATACCATGTACCAGAGGCGACAAGCGGGCTGATGGCAGCTGTCTTCACGCTCTCAGCGATACCTGCTTCGATTATTGGCGGCTACCTCTTTGATCGCACGAAGCGAGCGAAGCTGGTGATCTTGCTCCCCTGGCTCATCACCGGCGTTGGTTTTATCATATTTCCCTTTGTGAACCTGGCCGGTGTCTGGATCATGATGATTATCCTTGGCGGAATTCCCTATATTGGATTTTCTGGTTGGGTAGCCGCCCCCGGTCGCTATAAAGATCGTGTGCTACCCGAAGATGTGGCGACGGCGGAAGGGGTGTTGCTCACCCTCGCAGCGGTCGGGGGCTTTCTGGTCCCGATTGGCGTTGGGCAGATTGCGGGGGCAAGCGGTTTCGCTGGAGCCTGGATTTTCGCTGGGGTTGTGAGCGTGCTGTTCGCCCTCATCGGCTTTGCCGCACGTGAACCCATCGCGGCACCCGCGTTTAAGGGCCAACCCGCTGAGGTGGCGGCACTCGAACAACAGGTCTCTGGTTAGTATAGCAGTTTTCGTGTGGAGCGGGGGTAATAGGTGGGGGCATGGCAATCGCAAGGTCGCCATGTCTCCAACTCTTAGCGATGCCTATCGCCATTGACGATCATTCGCTCAGGCAATCGAGCACCAGCTTGCCACGAACATGGTCCTGCTCACCGCGTTCGTGTGCCAGCGCTGCATGTTCCAGGAGGAATACGCGCTCGCCGACTGGGGTAACGAGACCTCTCTCAACCCAGTGTGCGAGTGCAACGAGTGTTTGCGCATCAGGATGCACAAGCATGCACCTGCAAGGGATACTGATGCACACTGCCTCTCAAACAGGAGTTCCCGCGTCCTGCGAAGATGCGACCGCCTCCAGCTGTTTGGTGAGTTCGAGGTCAATGGCTAATGTGATCTCGTCACCAGCTACCAGCCCGCCAAAATCATGTTCCAGTTCAGGCCCCAATCTTTGCGGTTTACCTTGCAATGCAGACTGAACCCGGCACTGTAGGTGTTCCAAGGCGATTGGCTCACTCCGCTAATTGCTGGGCCAGCTGTGAAGGACCGTCAGCTGCTGTTGGCACCTTCAGATTAAACACCAACAGGGTGATTGCCACGGCAAACACCCCATCGCTGAAGGCTTCTAATCTGCCTGTCTCTTTCTCACTCGTACGTTCATATTGCTCTTCGATCATGCTTTTCCTTTAGTTGCCTTTACTGAAATTTTGATGGTTCGAGCCCTTATTCTTGCAGGTAGAGGGCTTGGTCCGCTGCCGGGACGAGCGGAAGATAGTCTTGATGGTGGCGAATATACGCTGCTACGAAGGGACACATAGGCGTCACTGTCAGCTGCAGGGCGGTTGCAAGCTTACGTATCCGCGAAATAGCGTTCGAGCGTCCCTCGTACTTTGGAGCGTGCGCGATGAAGGAGGACCCGCTGATTACTTTCCGAAATGCCGAGGATGGTGCAGGCTTCCTCCGCGCTCCATCCCTCTACATCACGTAGGATGATGATCGTGCGCTGGGCGACAGGGAGGGTTTCGATGGCTTGCTGCACTCTCGCACTGGTCTCCTTTGAGAGCAGACGATCTTCTGGCATTTCGGCCCAGTTCATAGGAAAAGAGACCCAGTGCCCCGCCCACTGGTGATCGGCAGGCAAAAAACGGTTGGGTTCGACGGCGGGTTCTATTGCATCCGTGTCATAATCTAACAGTGAGGAGAAAGGCACGCTTCTGCCTTCGCGCTTGGCACGTGTTCTGGCACGATTGACAAGAATATGAAATATCCAGGTTTTGAGTGAAGATCGTCCTTCAAAACGGTGCAATCCTTCCAACACGGCCAGCCACGTCTCCTGCACAACCTCCTCGGCCACGGGCTGAACGGTTACGTACACCTTCGCCAGATGAAGCAAGGCCTGTTGATAACGATCGATGAGTACCACAAAGGCCGCTTCATTGCCATTACGGAGTTGCTCGACCAAAAGTAACTCATCTAGCGATAGTGCCCCATTGATCTTGGGAGAAGTACTCTCATGCATCATCATTATTCCTCTCTTTCCACGGCTGCATCGGCCTTGATAATAGAGACAGAGATCAACGTCAAATTGAGCGTATATATTTTTGTGATCAGACTATACTGTGCCGCTTGATCTATCTAGTAATAAAACAGGATGCTGTTTTTATTACCAGATTATATCGTTAACAAGCATCATCTCGCCTCTACGGGCGTGCAGCACGTTTCGCTACTGCTTATTAGTGTAGCTGATAAAGAGGAAAAAAGCAGCATACGAAAGCAGTAATTGTGGGGTTAGCTTGCGCTTTCTTCTATCTCTATGCGCTGATGCATGGTAGCGTTGCGCATGGCTCTTGAGGAGTGGCTGGAGCAGGAAGCACCGAGAGATCTAGTCTCCTTGCTTCATGAGTACATAGATTTTGCACGTAACAAATTGCTTTCTGACAAGACTGTATAAGGCATACAGATTGTGAAAATAGGGAACCAGACGGGTTGGACGGCACGCGTCGCGAAATTGCTCGACCAGACCACAGGGAAATAACGCTGAAAGAGAGCCTGTTTATGTCAATCGACGATGATTTACTCACGTGTCAAGAAGTGGTGGAACTGATCACAGATTACTTGGAAAACAAGCTGCTGCCAGAGATACGCCAGCAATTCGAGCAGCACGTGGCAGATTGTCCAGGGTGTGAACGCTATCTTGAACAGATGCAACACACCATTAGGAGTCTCCATCAGCTGGTCGAGGCTCCTACCTCCGCAGTTACGAAAGAGGAGCTGCTGCTGCTCTTTCGTAACTGGAAGCAAGACCCGTCTCAGTAAAGAGGAAAGGTGCTCACTATTGTACTTTCTCATGGAAGAGTACGGGAGACATGAGCAAGTAGATCATTCAATAGCGCGAAATCAAGGATGCTCCTGCGCGGATTGATTGAGCAATTGGGCCTTCACCTCGTTCTTGAGTATCTTGCCAACCTTGGATCTGGGTAGGTCAGGCCACACATCAACCTGTTTGGGGGCTTTGACGCTGCCGATACGTGACTTGACGAATGCTCGTACCTCGCTCTCAGTCACGTGGTGGCCTGGGCGAATCTGCACTACGGCGGTTACGCGCTCACCCCATTTGTCATCGGGTAGCCCAATCACGGCGCAGTCTTGCACGGCAGGATGCTCCATCAAGGCCTGCTCAACTTCGGCGGAGTAGACGTTGAAGCCGCCAGTGATAATCATGTCCTTCGCACGGTCAACGATGAACAGGTAGTTGTCGGCGTTCAAGTAGCCAATATCGCCTGTATGATGCCAACCGAAGCGGCCAGTCTCCGCGCTTGCTGTCGGGTTCTTATAGTAGCCCGCCATGACGAGAGAACTGCGGATCACGATTTCGCCGCGTTCGCCTCTTGGCAAGACGTTTCCGTCGCTGTCCATAATCGCGACGTTGACGAGTGGCGTTGGACGACCAGCCGACGAGAAGCGTTCACGGGCAAGTGAACCGTCCACGTGTAGGTGTTGCTGTGGTGCCATTGTTGAGATCATCATCGGTGCCTCGGTCTGCCCAAACAGCTGGCCGAGCACTGGCCCAATCGTGTTGATTGCCTCTTCCAGCCGGGTAGCAGACATGGGTGCCGCTCCGTACCAGAGGCATTGCAGCGATTTCAGGTCTCGCGATGAAAGGTCAGGGTGACTGAGGAGCATGTAAATAAGGGTTGGTGGCAGGAAGGTGTGCGTGACGCGGTGCTGCTCGATCAGTGTGAGGAACTCGGTAAGGTCGGGCTTGGGCATAATGACGATCTCGCCGCCAAGTGTCATGATTGGGAAGCAGAGCACGCCTGCCGCGTGGGTGAGTGGCGCGAGTGCCAGATAGACTGTACGCTCCCCAAATGGGTAGCTCATCAGGGTAATTGCCGACATCGTTTCGATGTTTTGACCGCTCAGCATAACCCCTTTGGGCTTGCCCGTTGTCCCGCCAGTACCCGCAATCATGACGATATCATCGAGCGGTTCGACCTGCCACGGTTCGCTACTCACCTCATGGAGCCATAGCTCGAATGGCACGGCAAACGCAACGGAGTCGTCCAGGCAGACCAGGGTGGTAAGCTTGGGCAGGTCTGCGCGGATGTGCTCGACTAACGGCGAGAAGGCTTTTTGAAAAATGAGACACGTGCAGTCCATGAGGTCGAGTAGTTCGCGATTTTCGGCTGCCTCGTTGCGTGGGTTGATGGGGCACCACACGGCCCCCGCACGCGAGATGCCGAAGACGCAGGCAAACGCGATTGGGTCGTTGGCAGATAGAATAGCTACCTTATCGCCTGCACGCACGCCTGATTGGTGTAACGCACGGGCGACCCGCCAAGAGATTGCTTGTACGTCTCGATAATGGAGTGTGCGGCCTGCCATTGTTAGGCATGGTGATTCAGTGCCGAGCGAAGCACCTTTGTCGAGGTAGTCGATCAGACGCATACGTTGTCCTCCGTGTTGGCTACTATTTCTGGACAGTTGGCGAGTGGGTGGGTTCGGCGCCCTCCCCAAGCGACACCGAACCCACCACTTGCCATCTATCACCGATGCACTGTGAGGATCGGCTCCATAACGAGCCCGAAGCTCCGCAGTACGCCAAACAGTTCGTGGTGGCCGAAGGCTTGGCAAGCAGAGGCGAAGCCAACTTGCTTAGGCGGTCGTTGCAGCATCGAGTATGCCGTGAACGCCTGTAGCAGCGCGGTTTGCTTATAGTTGCAATTGCCGTGGATCACGCAATGTACGCGGCCAAGGGGTCCTGAAGCGTAGACCGAATCCAGGGAGGTGTTGATGCGAGGGTTCTCCCGCGGCGGCATTTGGTTTTGCACGCTGGATGCTATCGCGGAGAGAACCGCGTATTTCTCGTCATCAGGCAGCCCCTCGACGCGTTCCAAGGCAGACTGCACGATCAGCGGAACCGCCTTCATCAGTTGGCGATCAAACACGCCACCGAGTGCTCTGACGTTGGCCACGCGTGGGTCGCGCTTGAACCAGACTGGGTGAGAGGTGCCACCCCATGGTAGGGCGAGCGAGGTCTGGTGCTGACCGGGGACGATGACATCGTAGAGGCCACCATCGCTGGGCCACTCGGCATACTCGTTCTGCTCCAGGTAGTACGCCTTCGACATGGCCGCGTTGACGAGGATGGTCTGGGTCGAGGCGATGGTTGGCGAACCCTTCCAGAGCACCAGGATGTCGAGCGTATCAACTCCTGGTGTTTCAAGACAGAAATTAGCCGCGATCTCGCCTATGGTGTACATCTGCGCGATACCCGGCGAAAGCAGGAGGCCCTTTGCGGCCATGGCCTCACCATAGGTCTCTTCGCAGTCGATCAGCCAGTCTTGCTCTCCCGTCGTGTCCACATAATGCGTCCCAGCATTGACGCAGGCCTCAACTACCTGGGGGCCGAGCGTGGCGAACGGACCAACCGTGTTGCACACCACTTTGCCTTGTGAGAAGAGGTCGCTGAGTGCTCCAACCTCATGCTCGACTTCGACGACTTCGTGTTCCACAGTGTTAATGCCGGGAATCGAGGCGAGTGCCTCCTGAATGAGTGCTCTGTTGCGCCCGGCGGCGATGAAGGGGACGCGGAATTCGCGTAAATATTCGCATATGAGCCGACCAGTGTAGCCGGAGGCTCCATACACGATGACAGGTTTGGTGGAAGACATGAACTTCTCCTCTCGCTGTATGGATTGGGGTTACATACCCATGCCGCCGTCGACTGGCAAGCCAATACCGGTGATAAAGCGGGCCGCGTCAGAAGCCAGGAACACGACTGCGTCGGCCATGTCGGAAACCTCGCCGAGCCGACCGAGCGGCGTCAGGCCGATAACAGCCCCTGCCGCAGCCTCTGGGCTGGGGAAGAGTCCGAGTGTTGCCATGTCTACGGCGAGTTGATTGCCCATCTCAGTGGGGACGAGTCCGGGATAAATACAGTTCACGCGCACGCCATAGCCAAGTTTGCCAGACTCCATCGCCGCGACCTTGGTGAGTCGGTCTACGGCAGACTTCGTTGCTGAGTAGCCAGCGATGCCCGGAAAAGCGATTGTTGCGGCCACTGACGAGACGTTGATTACGACGCCGCCCTTGCCAGCTTTCCCGTTGGGACGCATGGCACGGAATGCGTGTTTGATGCCGAGTGCGGTACCGAGGACGTTCACTTCGAGCATGCGGAGAATGCTCTGAGGGTTGAGGTCTATGACGAGTTCAGATATCTCGATGCCAGCATTGTTCACAACGATGTCCAAGCCGCCGAGTTCGTCGATAGTTCGTGCAATCGCCACTTCCCAACTTGCCTCATTCGTCACGTCAAGTGGCACGAATCTGGCGGTTGCCCCAGACTGCGTGAAGGCATCAGCCTTTGCCTTGCCGAGGTCTTCGCGGATATCTGCTATGGCTATGGCCGCACCAGCCCGAGCCAATGCCTCTGCCATTCCGGCACCCAAGCCACGTGCTCCACCTGTTACTAGTGCCTTGCGTCCGTGCAACTCAAATACACTCATACATATTCTCCTTTGAATGGTAGCTGAATGACCGCCAGTCACGCAACGGTTTGAGTGACTGGCTGAGTAAGTATATGTTGAGTATACAGTTGAATTTGGACGGTTGTCAAGACTTTTTTGGACAATTGTCAAGACTTTGCAACACAGTCCGTCTCCCAGCTCAATTGGATCAAGTCGATGGCCATCGAGATCGGCATTTTGCATGTATTAATCGGCATCTACGATTTGCTGCCCTTCTGCAATCTGGATGGGTAGATGGCCCGCCGCGGGTCGGAATTTCACTTTGCCCCCTACCATATGGATGACGAAAACGACTGTCAGGCGTTTCGCAACGCTCTCTCGTCGTTACTCAAGCAGATATCGCTTAGCGTATGTTTTGCCCCTGCCAACCGAGCGCCCCCTACACGTGTCAACGGCCAGAGGGAGCGGTCCGGCGGTTCGTAGATTGCCTCCCGCGCATCTCGGCGTTGTGGCACGCTCACCTGCCCGGAAACACCGCTCATCCGGGACCTAGGACGACTTGCTGATGAGCTCGTTGGTGACCCATCGTGCGACGTTTTCGGGATATGGGGCGGGCAAGATGAGGACGATGTGCTGGAAGCTGGCGTCGATGGCTTCAGCGATCGAGTCCCGGGTGTTGCTGGGGTGGTCGTAGGAGACTGGCAGGACGATGGATCGGGTGATCGAGGCGGGGTCGCGACCAATCTCGGCGCAGAAGCGGTCCAGGAGAGTGCCTCGACGGACGGCGTCATCGATGTCGCCACCGGGGATGTTCCACAGGTCGGCATGCTCGGCGACCACGCGCAGCGTCGCGGTAGAGCGTCCGCCGATCAGTATTGGCGGATGAGGTCGCTGGGCGGGTTTGGGGTTGCAGAACGCTCCGGTGAGGTGGAGGTAGGTGCCGTCGAAGTCGAACGGTTCGGTCTCGGTCCACAACCGTCGGATGACCGTGCATGCTTCGGCGAGGCTCCCAACCGCGTGGGCAGAGTCGTGGAAGGGCAGGCCGTGTGCCTCGTACTCACGCCGGGCCACAGGGTGGCTTGGCCGTGAGCCAGCGCCGATGCCAAAGTCGAGCCGCCCACCGGAGACGACGTCGACGGTCGCAGCGATCTTGGCCAGCATCGCGGGCGGGCGGAAGCGGTTGCTGGTCACGAGCAGCCCGATGCGCAGTCGTTCGGTTTGTGCGGCGAGGGCTGAGAGCAGTGTCCAGCCTTCGAAGGTCGGTCCGTTCGGGTCGCCGCCGATCGGCATGAGGTGATCGAACAGCCACGCATGCTCGATCTCCGGGATCGTGTCCGCCTCTCGCCAAACCCGCAGAATGTCGTGATAGCTGACCTGCGATGGGGCCGTCATGATCCCGAAACGCGGTCCTGTCGTGTGCGCGCTCATGGCCACGTCCGTAATCGCCATATCTGATTCGTTCATAGAAAGCTCTTCCTTCCAGCTATTTCGCGGTTGATGTGGTAGGCGTTTTTGCCAACCATCTCTTCGGACTCGCCCTCGCTCTACCTGTCGGCGTTTTTGCCGACAGGTAGAGCGCCGAGCACGAACGAGCTGACCTGCACACCAGTGCGGCCTTGCAAGTTCGGGACTCATCACACGGCAAAGTCCGTAGGGACCAGCTTCAGCGCGTCTAATACGCTCAATTCATTGAGCGAGATTCGCGGAATCACAGGCGATCAATCGCCTTGGGGACGCGCTGATGCATTTTGACAATTTAATCTGGTAATCGCGTGAGCAGCAGCGAAGCGCACTACAGGCTCCGTAGGCTACCTTTCCGATGGACTGAGTGCGATAGCACTAGCCGCGGTAGCGGCGTTGTCCATCGGAATA
>JBBPYR010000140.1:0-21482 GCA_038199755.1 Ktedonobacterales bacterium
AGAAGTCTGCTTTATGAAATTGACAACCACTCGCGCCAGTTCTGGCCCTTTATCCTCTTGCAGAAAGTGGCCTGCGCCAACCAGCGTTGTGTGTGGCTGTCCTTGCGCACCAGGAATGGCCGCTTGTAAGACACGGTCCGCGCCGCGCATAATCGCATCGGAGTCGCCAAAAGCAGTGAGGAAGGGCTTTTGCCAGCGTTGCAGCACCGCCCAGGCACGGCGATTTGCCTCACTTGCCGGATTATCCGGCGACGTGGGCACCAACAGGGGAAACTGACGCGCCCCCGCCAGATAACGGTCATCAGGAAATGGTGCATTATACGCGTCTATTACAGCCTGAGTGGGCTTGTTGACGCAGCCACCCTTAATGATGCCACCAGCATGAAAGGCAGGGGCCTCCTGTGAATAGCGTTGCCATGCTAGAAATGCCTCACCCGCAGGAGTATCGCCTGTGGGCAAGAAGGTATTCGCGGCCACAATACGCGCAAAACGTTCCTCGTGTTCCGCCGCCAAACGCAGACCGATTAAACCACCCCAATCCTGACCAAATAAGGTGATGGTGCGCAGGTCAAGTGTCTCGATTACCGCCAGCATCCAATCCACATGACGCTGATAGGTATAATCCGCTCGCTGCGTTGGCTTATCCGAGCGGCCAAAGCCAACCAGATCAGGGGCAATGGCTCGATAGCCCGCGCCCACTATGCCGGGTATCATCTTGCGATACAAATAGGACCATGACGGCTCGCCATGTAAGAGCAGCACGGGCTCCCCTTGCGCTGGTCCTTCGTCAACATAATGGATACGCAACCCGCTCACCTCAACATAGTGGGGCGCAAACGGATAATCAGGCAGGTTGGCAAAACGTTCGTCGGGTGTTTGCAAAATCTCCATTGATTTCCTCCTTTTGAGGTAAATAGCTCCTTAACGTCATATGAAGAATGAAGAGAAGAACAGGGGCCTCTGTTCTTCCCTTCATTCTTCAGCACGACTGCTTATTTCTCTAGGGCTTGCTTGGTGTTACGCTCACCATCGTAAGACATAAGAATGCGCTTGCCTTCGTACTGCGTCTCTAGGTGAACGGGTCGCCCCCAGAGCATTTGTACGTTTTGGAGCGTCTTCTCCGCGTAATTCATATCCAGTTCCTGCCCATCGAACAAGTGTTTAATGTACAGTTCACGGTTACCCCGATAATCGCCATTATCGACGACGAGGTATGGATAACCAAAGTTGGTCATACTCGCAACAATGCCATCACGCACCTTGCGCCAATCCTTCTCGACAATGACCCACTCGTCACCCTCCTTCTTATACAGATAGAGGTCAAGGTCCTTAATCAGGTCCTCGGTCAAGTAGTTACGTAGGAACGAGACATCGTTATCAAGCTCGCGCACCTCGAATATCTTCTGCCGACCCATACCGGGCTTGCGTCCCAGCTTCTCTTGCTCCTCTTTCGTTGGCGCATCCCAACGCCGCTCGATGTCCTCGAACACCTTGAAGCCGATATAGTACGGGTTGAGGTGGGTGCGTGAAGGCGAGAGCACACCAGAGTGCAGCTGCGCAAACTCGATAACATCGGAGTCTGAGATGACGTTTTGCTCACCCAGTTCGCGCATGATACGCGAGTGCCAGATGCTGTTATGATGGAGCATACCATTGGCGACATAGCGATGCGAGTGCTCTACCGTAATATCGTAGACATCGGCCACATCATGCTCGATTGCTATCACTTCATCAAACGGCTGCTCCTGCTTGAAGAAGCGATGACTCATGATATGCTCTTGCAGCTTCTCGCGCTTACGTGCCAAGCCAAAGCCGATTTCCTGTGCAAACAGCTGCGCGGAACTGCTTTTAATTTGCACATTCGGTCCATAACGGCGCGAGAGGATGCCATAATTGAGCAACAGGATTTGCAGTGTATGGGCAATGTCATCACTGAAGGTCGAGAGGATGACACCATCCTTTACCGAGGCACAACCGTCGCAATCAAAGTATGCACGTAAGAATGCACTCACAACTGGCTTTGGTGAGCGTAGTATAACATCAGGAATACGCTTCTGCGGTGCCTTTGCTTTGAGGTCGATGCCAAGCGATTGTAACAGATCAAGCACGTTCGCCGCATAGAAGACCACTCGCCAACGACCGCCCTTGCCGTTGACCGTCCTATCATCCCAGAACACAGTTGGCTCAATGGCAAAGAGGTCCATAATGAGCTGTGCATAACGGTCCACCAACTCACGATCACCAGCGGTGTAACCAATGGCACTCTTTGCCGTATGTATATTGCCATCCCCAACAAGGTAGCCAAGGAATTCGCCAAATGCTTCCGTTACCTGTGTTGGTGCTACTAACGGTGAACGCAAACGATATTGTGGCTTGCCTGCACTACCAAAGCTATAACCAGTATCCTTGATTGCGGCAGTGATGCGCTCCTTGGCATAGGGCGTCTTCCCACTGAGGGAACGGTAGACTGTCTTCATACTGACGCCTGCCGCCTGTGCGACATCTTCGACTGTAGCGGAGATAATCCTGCTTGGCTCCACAATCTCTACTAGTTGCTGCGGCCAGATAGTATCACCAACGCTAAGCGGTATTTTTTGTCCGACCTGGACATCTTTCAGTGCCATCCACTGCTCAGGCCCAACGCTCATTTTGTGCTCCTCGGCACCCTCTAGCACAAAACCACGACGGGTTCGCAAGCGAATCGTAGGGGTTTGACGATTGATATGACGGTCGGTAATGCGGTCTCGTCTACCGCTCCCGCTACTAACATCTATCCCCTCTCCCCTAGCCAGCATTTCATGAAGCGCGTCATAGCGGAGCAACCCATGCTCAGTCATAACGAGACTATCACCAACCAGACAAGCCCAGCCCTCATTCATGGTCTTCGTTTGCATTTGTGGAATGAAGTACAGCATTTCTGTACGTACAATCTCCAATATGTCGCGCTGCCAGGGCTGTAGGGTTGGTGAATGGCGCATCAGGAAGAGCATCAAGTCCTTCTCTGGCTGCTCAGGAAACTTGACGGGTTTGCTATTTAAGAGATCACGTTCCTCTTCGGCACGGCGCGCACTACCGTCCAGGCCCCACAAATCATCATACAGGCCTGGATTATGGACGGCCTTCTCGTCTTTTTTCGGCTCGTCCCGGCGCAGCAAAAGGTTATAATCGATGTGCTCTTGAATGGAAAGGGCAGCATCAAGAAAACGCTCCACCTCTAGCTTGCCGTGGTCGAATTCATATTTGGTAATGCGCTCGGCATGAATGCTCACCTTGTCGATCATACGTCGTGAGGTATGCTGAAAGTAGGCGTTGTTCTTGAAGAAATCGGTGTGACCAAAGACATGGGCCGCCACAAACGTGTTTTGCAGCTGGTTGTTCATCTCCATCAGGAAGGCATAACTTGGATTCGTGTTGACCACCATCTCATAGATTTTGCTCAACCCAAAGTCATACTGCATCTTCTGACGATGATATGCCTTGCCATGTGTCCAGTGACTGAAACGCCCTGGTAGGGTGTAGGAAGCAAACTCATACATAATGGCCGCAGGCACCAGTTCAAAATGGGTGGGAAAGGGATCGAGACCAAACTTAATTGCCTGGTCCCAGGCTTTATCTATATTATCGCGTAAGCGTTCCAGATCACTATCATCATTTGTCTGCATCATAGAGCAAATCTCCTCTGCGCACCAAACACACTACAGAACACTGTAGGGGGCGTGGAACCTTCTTTTGCATCTTGCCAATGAGACTGCAGCTTGCAGGCAAGATGAGCTAGAAGTATCGCCCCCGTTTGATTACCGAGAGGGAATAGGGTCGCGCTGGGCAAAGAATTTACGCAATGCCGGATACACTTCCTTCTTATCGGAGATGGTGACAGCGGTAAACTTCTTATCGGTAATCTTGTTATAAGCGGACATCAGGGTACTGGGCGAGCGGTAGTGGCCTTCGCGAATTTCGCCATAGCCAAAGATGTTGCACAACGCCATCAACTTATTGACCAGTTGCACACAACGATCATTGTCCCACGGCAGGTTATCGCCATCAGAGAAGTGGAAGGGATAGATGTTCCAATCATCGGGTTTGTACCGCTCATTGATGATTTCTAACGCAAGTTCATAGGCCGACGAAACCTGCGTACCGCCGCTTTCTCCCTTATGGAAGAACTCCTCTTCCGTCACCTCTTTGGCCTCAGTGTGGTGACTGATGAAGACAATCTGCACATTGTTATACTTCGTACGCAGGAAGCGCACCATCCAGAAGTAGAAGCTGCGCGCGATATACTTCTCGAATTCACCCATACTATTATGGCTCAGCATCCCATCTACAATGTAGTTGTGATGGTCGGCAACACCAAAATCATACACCTGAACTGGCTCAGCAATACGTTTGATATTTTGCACAGTTGAGACAACAACACTTCGCTTGAGAACGGAACCGATGTACTCCTTATCATCAAGCGTAGCTGTGCGACTTGTGGCAAGAGTGCGTAATTGCTGTTGAGAAAGCGTGTGTGTCTCTTTACGATAATAGGTATAGAGACGTGTATGCCCTGCAAGGTGTGCAAAACGTTCGCGCCAATTCTCTTCCAGTATGTACTTGCTACGCATAGCATCAATACCGGCTGCTTGTTTCTCAACCAATGTTTTCATTTTGGTACGCTTCGCAGGACAACCGAAGCCAATATGTTCAGCAAACAGCAGTACATCCTTAGCGTTGACCGAAAGTTTGTAGTAGGTTCCAGCACGGATCGCCTTTCCATCGCCCATTCGCCCTTCGTCTTGTTCAAAATCATGGACACGAGCGCGAATTCCCCAGTAAGACAGGAGATGCTTCACCTGCTTGATAAGTTTCCAACTGGACGAATAGAACATGACAGAGTGATGAGCAATCGTTCCTTCTGCATCAAAGAGTCCACGGAGGAATGCTGCACGTATCTCAGGGGTTTCACGATAGATACTTGCCTCAATGTAGCGATTCCTTGAGCGGCATTTTAGCATGGGATAGTTTGCAACCAACTCACGAGCAAGAGGTGCATTATTGAAATGAATGCGCTTTCGATTATGAGGGCCTTGACGATGTCTGATAAGTCCCTTGACCCCAAAGCCACGCTCAAACGCTTCACGGTATATTTCTAGCCGTTCATCACTTTCATCAGTCAATGCAATATATGAGCTATTTTGACTAACAAAGATGTATCCATCTCCGAGCAATGCTCCAAGCATGTACGCCTGGTCTTCTGTCAGATGAGCCTGTGCCGTTTGGGAGAGGCTTCCCCATGAATTCACAAGCATCAGCTTGTCGCCCTTCTGTAGCTCATCGGCACGCTTCTCAATAATTTGGTTGCTTGGTTCATCATAGACAAAGTACACATGCTGCGGAGTAGCCCTGAGCGTTGTATCTTCTGTCTCGACAACAAGAGTTTCGGAAGCAATCTTGGAAAATGTCTCAACAACAGGTGATGACGTCTTCTGCATGGTCTCCATGTCGAGGCAAGCAACCATGTCACCTTCGACAATTTCAGAAACATCCTTATACGAACCATCAGCCATTTCAATGTGATGACCCGCTGTGTGGCATCCTGATACGTCCATCATTGCCAGCACCACCGCATTCGACTGATATTTAATGGTCGGCTCCCAGACTTTGAAGCGTAGGTCTTCGCCCTTGAGATTCTCAAACTTGGCATTGCCCTTAGCGGCGTTACGCTTCATATTTTCCATAATCGTGCGTTTCTTGTCCAGGTTTGCCATCGGACCCTTCTTACGCACATCCGTGAAGCGCACAGCCTCGGTTTGCATCTCTTGCTGGCGTTTCTGCTCGAGATTGGGCAAGCCCAGATCCTCGAAGATCATGGCCGCCAATTCTTCCATGCTGATCTCGGCCTCGTAGTAGTCATAACCGGCCTCTTTGCCAGCGTCACCTTTTTTGCCCTTACCGGGGCGCGGCTCCTGAGCGATGACATCTCCAACCTTGCTCTTGCCAGTGCCTTGACCACCATGTTGTTGCTTATTAAAGTCGTAGCGGAATCTGTATTCATCCAGCGAACGAATGGGGACGCGAACCGTCTTGGTGCCGTCGGACAGGATAATGCCCTCTTCACTGACAATATCGCTCAAATTCTTCTTGATCGCCTCACGAATCTTCTCTTTGTGCCGTTCCTGGTCCATTAAGCCTTTACGGTGGAGCGACCAGTCATGTTGAGAGACAGACATATGCCTGCTCCTTTCTCGCTAGAACTGTCGTAGTGGGACAGAGAGCGTAGCGCAGCACGCCCTCTATCCCGCTCCAACTTGCGCTGATTAACGATTGAGCAGGCTACCCGTGTAGCGCAAGATTTCGTTCGCGCAGACGTGACAGTAGCCGTGTTCAGCCATAAGACGATCAACTACCTCGTTGATCTTACGCAACTGCTCTTTGTCAGGGGTGCGCGTTGACGTGGTGATCTTCACGATATCACGCAGGTCAGCGAACAGCTTCTTCTCAATAGCTTCTTTGAGGCGTTCATGGCTGGTATACTCGAAGGTCTGGCCACGACGGGCTAGCGAGGAGATGCGAATGAGTATCTCTTCGCGGAAGGAGCGCACAGCGTTGGAAGAAATGCCGATTTGCTCTTCAATTGAGCGCATCAGGTGTTCATCTGGCTCTTGCTCCTCATCAGTGATGGGGTCACGTAATTTGGTCTTGTTGCAGTACGCTTC
Source organism: Ktedonobacterales bacterium (assembly GCA_038199755.1). GTDB lineage: Bacteria > Chloroflexota > Ktedonobacteria > Ktedonobacterales > Ktedonobacteraceae > JBBPYR01. The sequence goes on from JBBPYR010000140.1 coordinate 6,699, forward strand.
GACATTATCCAGGTAGTTGTTCAGCAAGGTGCGGGCCGACTCTTCATACGAGTAGACAAAGGCACGCTGCACTTCCTTTTTCGCCATCTCATCGTACTCTTTACGCGCCTCGCTGATGAAATTGAGGTAGCGTTCGCGCTCTTCACGATTGATACTGGTATGCTGATCCAGACCATCGCGCAAGGCACGCAGGGCATCGATAGGATTAATGCAGCTCACCCCTTGTTTGATGAGCGCATTAGAGAGACGGTTGATAACGTAGCGTGGCGAAATGCCATCCATCCCCTCACGTTGGGCCTCATCTTGCAGTTCCTTGATATCCTTCTGCTTGAAGTCTTCAATGTCCTCGCCATCATAGAGGCGCATCTTCTTCAGCAAGCTCATGCCTGCCTTCTTAGACTGCTCTAGACGCGTGAGGATGGCAAAGATGCTGGCGATACGCAAGGTATAGGGCGCGATATGCACATTCTGTAGGGCACTTTGCTTCAGCAGCTTCTCGTAAATCTTGACCTCATCAGAGACACGCAGATTATACGGCACCTTGACCAGAATGATACGGTCTTGCAGAGCCTCAGACTTTTTGTTGCCCACAAACGCCTGATATTCATGCTCGTTGGTGTGGCTGATCACCACCTCATCGGCATAAATCATGCTGAAGCGTCCGGTCTTGATGTTCTGCTCTTGGCTCAGTGTGAGCAAGACATACAAGAACTTCTCATCACAATTGTGATTGACGATACCATTGGCAACAAAGGTATTAGAACCTGGAACATGCAGGTCCCAACATTCTGCTTCGCCATCCTCAATGGAGACCACTTCATCATAGAACTGTGCAGGATGAAGCAAGGTACTCAAACCAGGAGGAGGTTCAACCCATCCTGCAAGCTTGTTGAGTATTTTCGTTGCCATCTCACGCGTACAGGTATTCGTACCTGTACGTAACATATGAAGGTTCGTGTAATCCTCGCCCAGAATTTGCTGTGCGCCTTCACGCTCGCGGTAGTTCACACCACCAACCACCATGCGAGCCATAACAACGTGCTGTAACTCCTCGGAAATGGCGGTCCAGTAACTATCTGTATGAGGAATAAGGTCGGCTCGTCCTGCGCGTTTTACGCTCAAACCAACCCGTTCGTACGTCATACGCTTGCGTAGAGGAAACAGACGCATATGCGAGGCAAGCAAATCCGCATCCACGCCACTGGCGGTAATACTCCAATAATCTCGATACGCTGCACTCTTGGCCGCTCGTTGGCGCGTCCTGACACGACGCGTCACCACACCAAGATTCAGAAGCACGATTTGCGCTTGCTCGGCCAGTCGCTCCGAAGCGGTTGCCCATGAGAGCCGCCCCTTGAGATTGACTGTCCCATCTCCCGCAAAGTAGCCTGCGAGAAACTCTACCATGCACTCACGTGATGATTGGAGAACCGACCAGGGAATCTCTTTGTTGTAGGCTCCTGTTTTGAAACCAACATATGCCAGAAAATCAGCGAGGGCAACGCTGTTTAGCTGCACAACGCCTGGATACAAGCGTGGAGTGATGCCAAAAAGTTGCTGCGTCAACTGCGTATAATCTGTACGTAATTCATCTTCATGGTTTGCAAAGCGCACCGTTCCATCTGGACGTACATCGCCTTCTGCAGTCAAGTACCCAAGCCAACGCGCCAATTCCGGTGTCATGCGCTCTGGCACGCGAATACTTTGAGCGTGTTTCGGACGTTGCGTCTGCCACGTCAATGCAACATCCTGGCCCCATAGATTCTGACCCTTTTGAAGCACCACCCAATCACCAATTTGAAGTTCATCATGTCGTCTCCAGACCTGAACGCCATCGTTGTTCACCACCTGCAGGCGATGTTCGGCGGTACCCTCCTGTATAAAACCTCGCCGCGTCATGACACGCTTTGTCTTGTTGATACCCGCTCGGTAAAGATGGGTTGTCGCCTCAATACCCATACTGGTAGCAACCTGTAACTCGATCTCGCGTGACTCACCAACAGGGTGTTCCGCCTGTGCTAGCGAGTCCAGGCGCCGAATACCGCTTGGAGTGAAGAGAAGCGCATCTCCCCGGATACACTTCAGCATCTCGACAAATTCCATCACGCCGCGGTTGGCAATGTTGAGTTCGCCATCAAAACGGTAGGCGCGTGGATCACTTTCTACGCCGATCTCTCCAATAGTAGAGAGGTCTATGCCTCCAACCAACTCACTGATATCTTGCGATTTAGGATCTGATGGCGTGAACGTTCCGACACCTACGCGATATTTCTCGCTAAGTGTAATACGCTTCACGGCAATCTCTTCAATATGGCCGCCATATTGGTTGTCTACCATGTAGCGGCAGTGGGGACACAGGTCGCCTTCAATGTAGAGGCCAAACTCCTTTTCGATATCCGCGCGCAGATCGTTGGGGATAAGATGCAGTGGTTCCTCATGCATGGGACAATCTTTAATGGCATAGATGGCTCCCTCTTCCGTGCGACTATACGCTTCTAGCCCACGTTTGATGAGGTAGACGATGGTAGATTTACCACCGCCAACGGGACCCATCAGCAGCAAGACGCGTTTACGTACTTCCAAACGTTGCGCAGCCGAATGGTAGTAGTCCACGATTTGCTGGAGGGGTTTCTCGATGCCGAAGATCTCCTGGCTAAAGAATTTGTAGTGCGGCTCTCCGGCGCGATTCATTTCGGCACCGGCATCCATAATCATATGATAAATGCGCTCGTGGGACAGACGAGCGACATGCGGCTTCTTTGTCGCAATCTCAAAGTACTGGGCGAATGTTCCCTCCCACATGAGGTCTCGTTCGCGATCCCGATATTCTTCCAACCGCTTCACCAGGTCCATAGGTTACCCTCTCTCTGTTGTATGACTAATGGTGCCAGATTATTCTCTCTTACGTAGTAATACGTTAAAGAGAGTACATCTTTTCCCATTACCCAGAATTCTTCTACGTTATACAGCAGGGAAAACGCACTACGAGGTCGGATGGACAGAAGAAAATGCGAGGAGCGTATTGCTGTATAAAACCGACAATACCTGTTTCGTTCCACCCGAACAGAAGAGACAATAAGATCAAAAGGGCCAGCCTCTAACGCAATCTCCAGCGAGAGAGAACCAGCCCTTTTCTACATTACCGAGGATAGGATGATCTAGTGTTGTTGTGATGTGTTTCCACTCTCCGTTTTGCACAAAATGGTAGAAAGAGAAAGTTGAAAGATGCATCGTAGTGATGCTTCCACAATGGTTCAAGTGATCCTTTCTCGTTTCAAGAATGAGGCATATTGCACCTGTTACCACAAGTCCATTCCACTTCATGCCTAAAAACACTGCTTCACTACCAGCCACAACGAATGGGTATACGCTCATTATAGCATACTTTCGCACGTGAAACAATTCCAATTTCGTGAGGGACTTCAACCTTATGGCTAAATTTAGACAAGAAATGGTGCAAAGACACCCCGCTTTTTGTCTGCTCCCCTCCATTATCGCAAAAGCAAGACACCCGTTGCCCCATAATTCACACCCAGCGTCTGCGCTGCATTACCGTTGCGTACCGCAACCCCGACATAGCCAGAACTATCACCGTAGATAAATGGCGCATTCCCCTCATGATCGTTCTCAGCAAAAAATCGTCTTCGTTCACTGACAACCACCTGCTGATCTGGAAAGGTGACTTGCACAGAGAGACTAGTAAACAAATCAGGCACCATCTGCAACGGAACATTGGTAATGATGTTACCAAAGTGATCCACATGAACCACCTGCACGGCTATTTCTATGCCCACACGTCGAGGTATATCAACGTCAAGCCGCGTCAGGGTGGCAGCAACAAGCGGTGTTCCTACCTCACTCAATGCTACGCCCCCAGCAATGTGAGCGGCCACAGGCGCAAAGATATCACGCCCATGAAACGTGTGGCTTGTGTCAGGCAAATGGTACTCCGTTTTTGTCAATGCCACCGCAGCGTGAAGCGGTTGCTCTGCATAGATATAACTGAACAAGCCATTATCAGGGCCAACAAACACCCAATCGCCCGCGTATACGGCAATTGGCAGTCTTGCACTCCCTACCCCCGGATCAACCACACACACAAAAACCGTCCCTTTAGGAAAATAGCGATAGCTCGCAGCAAGAATCCAGGCACCCGAAGCGATGTTTTGGGCCATAACTTCATGGGTAAGGTCCACTAGCGTGGCACTCGGCGTAATTGTCAGCACAACGCCTTTTAACACCCCAACATCGCCATCACCATACCCAAAGTCGGTGATGAAGGCCACAACTGGGTGTATCGGGGAAAAAGTAGAAATCTGTGTCATAATGCATTTTCTTTCGTAAGAGAGTATCGTCCATCAAGAGTGACAAGAGACCATATACCAGAGCCATTTGCCCCACTGTCCCTCTCTCAAACATTACCGCATGCGTCAATGGTCATACTTCCTATGAAAATATCACGAAGGTATGTTATACTAGCGCAAAATACAGATGAGTGTACAATATACTGGAGAGGCGTGCGATGAACGTCAGCACTGGTGGCTCACATATCCTTCTTTTTGAACGCGATCAACAGCTCACTGCCTTACTTATGAGCGAATTTCAGCTCGCGGGCTATGAGTGTCATACGGCACGCACAGCAGTTGAGGTTTTTGATAGTATAGCTCGTTTTCCGGTACGACTGGTACTTGTTAACCTGGCGCAGGCGGCAGCGGCGCGCCGCGAATTTTGGGTAGCACTCGATACCCAGAGGCGAGGGCGTGGTGTGCAGGTTCTCACGTTCCTCTGCACAAGCCTAGCAAGCTATGGACCACCGGATAGTGAAGAACGCCAACACTTCATGCCCGTTGATCTCCATATTGATGGCATGCTCGGCTTGATGGGTCTCGTCCAAACGGTACGTGACCGCCTCGCGGGTGTTACCACCACCAACCCACGCATGCCACGCACACAGAACGGGTCGCCTGTGCCAACAGCACCAAGAACACAATTCAGCGCACCACAAATGACAGACCAGCATTCATCCGCGACATCATTTGCACCGAACACGAATGGCAACGCCTATCGCACGAGCAAAACCGATACGCAACCAGCTGGACGCCCCAATCAGCCCACCCTTTCCCCAACCGTAGCCCAGGCACCGCAAGTGGCACGAGCATCAGATATGGCCACCAGCACACCCGCCATGCCCAGCATACCGGCATCACCCGCCACTGGAACCAACAACATGGCACAACAATCCTATACCGATAAGATTCGCGCTGTCCTGTATCCAAGTCAACGACCAGCCATAGCACCATCACCATCCGCCTTTACACCCGCAACCCAAGAAATAGCCCGGCCTGCCTATGATGGACAAGGCACAGCATCATCCGCACCCCCTACACCCCAGGTCCTCAACACCACAACGTACCCATATACAACGAATAGGGATACAAGCGATACCTCAATGTTACAACAGCTCGCAAACGGGTATAGCCCAACCGAATCACCGCAGCAGATCATCACTACTCCTACCACGCCTCATGAATCGGGATTGGACCAGCTATCACGCCTGATCCAACGTCGCACGGACACCAATACAACCAACGGTTATAGCAACGGCAATGCCGCCTCCGCCTCGCCTGCACCAATGACAGATATCTCACAAGCAACAGTAGCAGGAAGCACGTCGCCCAGTACCAATGGCAACAGCAGCACACCACCGTATTATGTGAACACACCGTCACGCTCCACGCCTGTTGAAGAGCCAATAACTACACAAACGCTACGCGCTTCACCCATTCAAGACTTGCCGCTTGACACGCGCACAGAATATGGCAACCGCGAACAAGAAAACAAAGGAAGCTCTTCGCGCTCACAAGCGCAAGTTCCAGTGACACCACTTGCCTCTATTTCCGCAGTACAGCCAAAAGCAACCACCGTCACAGGCACAAGCACAACACCAGCCCCCATGGCTTCGGCTCAATCGCAAGCACGGCCCACTATACCAATACCATCCGTACAGGCACCAAAAGCAGATGCTCCTAGTGCTCCCACCAGTGCCACTATTCCCAGTACACTTAGTAGCACTAGTGTGTCTATACACACAGCAGAACCTACACCTGTAAGCACAGCTCGTGTTCAGACCCCGCTACAAGAGGATTTGGACAAAGAAGATGAAAGCGGGGACGACGATGTGCCAACCGGTCCTCTCCATGCCGAGGAAGACAGTAACGTTGCTAAAAGCAAAGATGAGCCTCTTGCAGAACCCTTTACAAGGCATATAGCAGAGCCTCTTGCCCAACCTGCTATAGAGAGACAAGGCATACAAAAACAGCAGAAAACTCCGGAGCCGAGCGCAGTCGCCAACAATGCTATGCTACTTGACATCATGCAGAGCTTGCCTCCCATGCCTGCCCCATCACAGCAAGCGCAACCGCAAGCATTACAAGGCCATGCAACCCGTACCCTGGGTAGCGTCCTGCTCGAAGGTCATCTCATCCCACAAAGTCGCCTGGAGGTGGCACAAAATATTCAACGTATGTTACGTGGTGTGGATCTCAATTATCAGCTAGGGGAAATCCTTCTCATGTTCAAACTGCTGACACCTGACCAATTGCTCGCCGCAAGCTTGGTAAGCTATGGATTGCTTACCACACAACAAATTGTCGCACTTGGACGAATTCGCCATGAACTGCATGCGATTGGCCTCGAATACGATTTGGAAGCATTGCTCATCCTCTTCCGCATTTTGACGCCAGAGCAGTTGCGCGAGGTTCGTTCTAGCTGGCAAGGCTAACAACAGCAGACGAGGGCACGATTATTCGTATTCGTGCCCTCGTGCTATTTCTACTCAATTCTCTAATCGTTCGATCTTCGCCCCTAAGAGACGCAACTTGGTGTCAAGCTGCTCGTAACCACGCTCGATATGTTCAATACCATATACCTTCGAGACACCTTCGGCACACAGGGCGGCCAGAATGTAGGAGCAACCAGCACGAATATCAGGAATATCCAAGCGCATTCCTCTTAAGGGGGTGGGCCCGCTTATCACACAACTATGCATGTATTGCTTCTCACGGAAGCGACAGGCCACTTCACCCAGACATTTTGGATACAACCCAATATGCGCCCCCATAGCAATCAATGCGCTTGTATAGCCGAAGCGGTCCTCGTAGATCGTCTCATGCACAACCGACATCCCATCCGCCTGTGTTAACAATATCGTGAAAGGTTGTTGCCAATCCGTCATAAAACCCGGATGAACATCGGTCTCCAACGCTATCGCGGGCGGCGGTCCAGCACTGCCGATAAAGCGAATGCCAGCATCATCCACCGCGAACTGCAAACGCATTTTCGAGAGCGTGTTGAGAAACGTCAGTAGCGTATCCTGTTGTGCCCCATGAATGTACACATCTCCCTTTGTCAGATATGCCGCGATCGCCAGTGATACTGCCTCATTACGGTCGCTCAATAAGGTATGACTGGCTCCGTGTAACCGTTCCACACCCTCGATGACGATACGCCGATCAACCTTAAGTTCAATGATTGCGCCCATCTTTTGCAGCAGCTTAATCAGATCGATAATTTCTGGCTCCAGGGCGGCATTTTCGATAATTGTCACGCCCTTCGCCAGCGATGCCGTGATCAGAAAATTCTCAGTTGACATCACACTGGGAAAGGGCAAACCTATCGTCGCCCCTTGGAGCCGCTTCTGCGTGCTGCAATAGTAATAGCCGTCGCGCTCACTTATTTCAGCTCCCATTAAACGCAAGCCATGCATATGAAAATCAATGGGGCGTGGCCCGATACGATCTCCACCAGGACGAGGGATCGTCACCTCACCACAACGATGCAAGATTGGCCCGATCATCATGACAGCAATGCGGTTGAGCCCGCCGACCTCTGTCGATATCCACGTTTTGGTGATATCATCCGTGCGAATATTCAGTGTATGGTCCGTAAGCTGCACCTGTGAGCCGAGACTTTCACACAATTTCACGGTCAAGTCGAGATCACCGATCAGGGGAACATTACGCAGCGTACAGGTTTCAGTGGTCAACAGCGATGCCATCATCATTTTTGTTACCGCATTTTTCGCGCCACTCACGCGAACCTCACCATACAATGGCGTCCCACCTGTGATCAGGTAATATGGTTCCAGCGGCGTATACGATGTTTGTGGCGCTTGAAGCAAAGATTTATCCATTCTGTTAGACAGTTCTCCTTTATTTACCTGAATTTCCCGGAGCCTTCCACAGCCAGCGCAGTACATTGAAACGAGATGGTAGTGGCATCACATACCGCGCTTTGCGAATGTTATGTGTGTCACGTGTGCTGGCTGACGGTGGACTCTTTTGCGCATCGAGGTCTTCAAGCAGGTCTAAGAACTGATTCACGCTCTGCGCCACGCCTTCCACCATAAGATACCCCGTTGGCTTGACGGCATCCCCTACTAGATACAACCCCTGTATAGGCAGTTGTGCTGACACATCTTCTCCTTGAGCAATGCGATTGACTGGCCACTCGCCACGATAGGTGCCCATCGTCAACACGCGACAATGCTGGTCAAACTGCTCACCAAAGAGCGTATGCAGGTCTGCCAGAGCCAGTCTACGCTCCTCCTCTACATTATTGCTGCGAATAACCTGATGGCTTATGAGCAAGTGCTTGCCAGAGGGTGCCAGCGAGGGATCACTGTTCGTTGGTTGCACCATACCTGCGATACGTTGGGTATCCAGGCAGTACATAATACCCTTATGCGCTATCAGGGAAACATCACTGAGAATGTGTACCTTGAGTCCCACCGCCTCGTGCAATTGCTCCTCACCATCCTGCCGCTTCAACACCGCCGCCGGTGTCACCTTACGCTTCTCTAGTAACGCATGGGTAGCGCGTGGGCCAACATCGCTCACAACGACTGGTGCCAACACACATGTTTCCGCGCCTGCGGACTTGCCTTGCCCGCGCTCACGTATCCGAACACCCCTCACCTGACCCTCTTCATGAATAATCTCTAGCACCTCGCAAGAGAGACGCACATCCCCGCCATGGGCAATGACATATTCCTCCAACGCGCGCGTGAGTTCACCACAACCACCTTGCACAATCGCAGGAGCACCGTGTAAGAACATATTCTTCGATGTACGCGCCACCTCTGCGACGCTTATCTGGCTCAGTTCTACACTGAGCGCGAATCGTGCAATCGCTGCGAAAAAGGCCTGCAGTAGGGCGTAATCTCTACCCACAAGTTTGCGTTCCAGCCACACATCAAAAGGTAGCGCACCCTCTTCACGGGAAAGGGGTTGCACATAGAGAAGATAACCGATGGTGAGCAGCCCCAAAAACTGGCGCAGACCGAGAAAGCGCACTACACCAAGCACACCACGTGAACGATATTGCTTGCCATGAACATGAAAGGAGCCAAACACATCGGCGTCAAAAAAGCGATGGGGCACATCGAGGCGACGCAACATATGGGCTAGCACACCACTGCTGCCAAAAGGCACCATATGGACGGCACCAGTACTCACCTGCACGCCATGAAAGTTTTTTGCTGTAAAGCGACCACCACTATGGGGAAGCCGTTCGAGCAGCACGACGCGTTTTCCGCGTCTTGCGAGATGAGCCGCACTTAACAACCCACCCAGACCCGCACCAATAACAATTGCATCTACTGTTTCTGTTTTTTGCGATAGCGTCGCTTCCTGGGTAGAAGTTTCGTTATCAGCAGGACCGTGTATCGTCATAATTTCCTGTGTATATTGCATATCAAACGAACAATACGAACAAAACAAACATACCCGTCCAGGGACAGCTTCCCCCTGACCGCTACCTTATGGGAAAGCTGTCCCTGGACGGGTATACTACATTACGTTACTCACCAATGAGACTACGCAGCAGGCTATTGCACTCCGCCATCGTATTCAAGACATTTTGCTGGATCTGGAAGATCTTGTTCAATTCGCGAGCTTTCCGCGCTAACTTCGTGACATACTCGATATCACGCGGATTGTTCATCACATCTTCCATCAGTTGCAGCAATTCAGACCAGCCCAGTTGATCGCGACCACGAGCAACATCAGCAATCGTGTTATCCATACGATCTGAGACACGACGAACGCCCGTGCGCAACTGACTAGCGCTCTGCGCGATATCAGCGTCATGCTTTTTCATCGCTTCCTGCGTCGCGCTAAACTGCTCCTGCAATGACAGCACCTGTCCATCAAGGGTAGACATCGCGGCCAAGAGTGCCGACAAATCTGGCAGTGTTGGCTGCTGTATGTTCGTCAAACGACCAAAAGTCACATTGTCACCGGTAGAGCTACCCTTATCACTGCTTGCAGGCGATGTCACTTTCGCGCTATCCGTAGCCACTGGAACCGGAGGGGCCGCTGCTGGCGCCACTGCCACTACTTCGGGGGCTGATAGTGCTCCCTCGGCAGGGGTGCTGCTGCCTCCGTTTAAGGATGCGGCGGCATACGATGTTGCGGTTGGAACAGGAACGCTCGGTGCTGCGGCCACGGGTATACTCTGAATAGGAGCTACCGCAGGTGCATCCGCATACTGAGTGGCAGGAGGTTCGACTGCGGCTGTCTGTTTCGCTGCCGCAGGCTCTTCCATCTGCTTCGTCTGGAAAGGATCGCCAGCGACATTCCCTTCCTCCTGTGGCATACGCAGTGTTTTATCAGCATCGTCTTGACCATAACCAACGGCTATTGTCGGCATATCCTCGACGGCAGGAGCCATGTAGCCATAGCCATAGTAGATGAGCTCATGCTCACCAATGCCGACATGATCGCCGTCCTTCAACAGGCGCGGCGTCATCGTCTCAATCTGCTGACCATTCAGGAACGTATTATTCGCGCTCCCCTCGTCTCGTAAGTAGTAATTTCCATTTTCATGACGTACCGTGGCATGGCGACGCGACGTTAGCTTATCCTTCGAGAGCAAGATGTCACTCGTCGGGGCGCGCCCAATCGTCATCTCAGGCTTATTCAACGAGTAGGTTTCCAGTTCCTCGCCAGTTTCTGAGCGTAACACAAAACGTGCCGGTTTATCGATGGTATCAGCCACCGCACCGATAGTTGCCGACATTGAATCTGCCTGCGTCGCCGCCTGTGTTGGCAGAGATGTCGCATCGCCCCAGCCATTCATAGGAGGCTGTGCCTGATATGCGGTTGCTCCCACCGGGGCTGCCGCCTGTGCAAAGGCTCCCCAGTCATCGGGAGCGGCCAATGTAGCATCACCAATTCCTGATTGAGCCTGCTGAGCCACAGGTGAGGAAGATGCAGGTGTCAGGCGGTTGCCACAATTCAAGCAGAAATTATCCCCTGGCCGTGTTTCTGCCAGACAAAAGGGACACTTTTCCATGATAAATGTTCCTCCCATTCCTAGTTGCACGTAGTTAGCCACTCTACGGGTGTACGTGCGCGCAAAACTTCTGTTATTATAGCAGAAGTAGAAGACGAGCGTCGAGTGGGACAGAAAGATCAACAATGATCACGCTACTCCCATTGCTTCATATGTGCGTTGCGGTCCAGTCGCACCGCATGTTTACCCGCGTTGGACGCACACACCTGCTTCCTGCATACGCTCTTTTGTTTAGGAAGCAGGCACCCATGTTACATTCGATTGTAGGTTTTTGAAAAACTGTGTTAATGTTTCCGTTGTTCCACGTGCTGAAAACACAATGTTGGTACTATCGCGCACACCAGTACACACTTGTAGAGGCTGTGTTGTCGCGCCAGCAGTGGTTGTCGGAGTTGCCGCCTTACCAGTTGATCGCGAGTTGCCAGATACACTACATTGCAAGCTACTATTGGCTGAACGTACAGGTGCCTCAGAAAACGTCACCGCGCTACGATCAGCCAAGAGATAGCCAATCGTAAAACTGCCACCAAAAATAGGGTCATGAATAGTACCAGATGCGCTGGTCAGACAGGAGCCCACGGGCAAAGTAGCGGGCAGATACACACTAAAGCCAAGCTGCGGCTGCACCTGCTGCCAACTCGTAATCGTCACTGGCGTTACGCCAGTAGTGGGTACGCCTGTAGCGGCAGGAGTTGTCCCCGCTGTCGGTGTCCCGGTCGTAGCAAGTGTTGCCGTTGCCGTTACTGTCGCCGCTGGCGTACCTGCCGTGGTTGTGGTCGCGCCCTCGTCGCGAAAGATCATCAAGGCCTTCCCACACCAATGAAGCTTTGCCAGTGCCACAGCTGCCGTCTGTGTCGGCGTCCTCGTTGCAGGGGTCGCGCCACCAAAATTAATACCAGAGCAGGCGGTGAGCAATGACCCCACCAAAAGGAGTAGCGTGAATGGCATACCGAATAGAGACAGCACCCCCCACGATTCCCGACGCACTACAAAAGAAAAACCAGAAAACACACGCATACAAATACTCCTTAGCGACACAGACCAGCGCAAGCAAACGGACAGGCAAAGCTCAAAACAGCCATATCATTATAAACGGACAAGCAAGCCAACAAACGGACAAACAGCCCATATATCTCATGTACTACCATTTTGACTCACTATACGGACAAACAGCTCATATGTCTCATACACTACCATCTTGACTCGGCCCATCTACAAACAGCTTATATGATCTTATATGATCTCATTATGACTCAGTATAACGTAAAAAAGGCCAAAAGCCTATGAAATAGATCACTGCACCACCATCGACTGCCCCACAAAAACGCGCCCACGGCGAATAACAATCACGCCCCAAAGCGTGCCCACCTCCTCTCCTGAGCACAGCACAGAAAACGACCACCCCTCAAAAAAACTCTTGACAATGCACAAAATATCCTGTACTATACCTTTGTCTAAACGACAACAAGCAACACGCCGAAATGGTGAAATTGGTAGACACGCAACGTTCAGGGCGTTGTGCCTTAACTGGCATGGGGGTTCGAGTCCCCCTTTCGGCATGCCCAAAACAAGGTGAGAAGGAAAGCTGTAAAGCCGCTTCTCACCTCGTTTTATGCCCTTTACCCAAAGACAGTTTATCCCTTGCTTTATAGCGTTGACAGCTTCATTGACAGCTACAGCTATCAGACAGCTTAAACATTACTTTGTTTCACCATCTCCCTTATTCTTATCCTTAAAAGCTTCATCCCATTTATCCGTCACGTCTTGCTGCATAGAAGGCAACAAGTGACCATATATCCCTAATGTAATAGAGATATCACTATGGCCTAGTCGCTCTTGTACGACCTTCATGTTGACACCCATACCGAGCAAAATGGTCGCTGCACTGTGTCTCAAGTCGTGAAAATGCATATGTGGCACACCTGCATCTTGCAACAACTTCGTAAACAATCTGTAGAGATGAACAGGGTTAAAGTACCCACCCAAGAGATCAGGAAAAACAAGATCACGATTTTCCCATGCGTCACCTACTTTCTTGCGATGCTCTAATTGTTGGGCATGATGCTGTTTGAGCATATCAATCAAGAAGGAGGGAAGACTAACAACACGCTTGCCTGATTTTGTCTTTGGTTCATTCTCAACATACCCATACGGCGGTATATAATCCACTGTATGAAGTACCAGTAGCGTTTGCAGTTCAAAATCAATATTTGACCAACGCAGAGCTAACAACTCACCACGACGCATACCCGTTACAACGGCCATAGTAAGCAACACTTCAAGGCGATGTTCACGTACACTGCTTAACAACTTTTGAGCTTGTTCTAGTGAGAGCGGTGTAGCTTCACGACTTACGACACGTGGCGGCTTTACGAGATCACACACATTCTTAGGCACATAATTCCACAGGACTGCATTGTTAAGAGCCAGATGTAAAACGCCATGTATCTCATGTATCGTTTTTGAGGAAAGACCTCGACCGCCTTGCTCTTTCGCCTTACCCATCTTGGTATAAAACCGCCGTACATCTTCTGGGAGAAGCTTCTGTAGCCAGATATCTCCTATTTCCTCAGTAGCGTACCTGACAAGTTTTTTATACTTCACATAGGTGCTAATACGCAACTTATCTTTATGGACATTCTCTAGCCAGTCTTCTAGGTAGTCCTTGAGCTTGCGTTGTGGGCCAGTTGCTAATGTTCCCTTCTCTAGCTCGTTTTGTGCTTCTCGCAGCTTCTTAATGCCCTCTCGTTCCGTCTTCACATAATACATCTTCCTCTTGCCATCACCTAGTTCAACCTGTACCACCCAACGCCCATCCTTCCGTTGAAACACAGAACCTTCACCACGCCCACGCCGCCTTGATCGTCCCATAGTTACACCCACTTTCATAAAAAGCCTTGCTATAAGGGAAGACAACAGCAAGGCTTCAACAAATGTCACTCTATGCACTCTCTGGTTGTTTCATCCACCGTTGAAGAGACTCAGGGTTAAATCGTATCGTACTTCCAACCGTCAGGTAGGGTATCTGCTTGCGATAGATCAGGTTGTACACCGTGGCTCGACAAACCCCCAACTGAATAGCGACATCAGGAACAGTCAGCAAGAACGGTTGAACCGTAGAAATCCGTTTTGATCGTGGCATGACTCACCTCTTTCTCGACTCTAAAGAGCCGTTTCCAAGCGATACAAGACCCGTTTTTCATGGACAATCGCCGCAAAATCTTTCTTTGTTTTCTTCTTTTTGGCTTCGAGGTAGGCTTGTACGTTCTGGTAAATGAAGTGAATAGTATCGGAAATGTCAGCCTCTACATCAGTTTCCCTTTTGCCCTCGCGCCATGCTTCCACCGTCGAAGTCCATCCCGCAAAGGCTGCAAACGCCCGTTCAAAGTTCACTTGTCGCTTGCGTTCCCGAATGAAGGGACCAAGATC
>JBBPYR010000141.1:0-4734 GCA_038199755.1 Ktedonobacterales bacterium
CCGCCCCGCCCCTACTGTAACGAGCGTTCCCACCACCTCAGCAATTCTTAAGTTGATGTCTCTTGGACGCGCTCATGCTGGTCCCTACGGACGTTGCCACAGTCCTAACGCCACAACAAGCTATCATCGTTTCCGGGTATGACAATGCTCGCCACATTCCCCACCGCGTTCCCTGGCTCACCTTCCACTTCCGCGTTCTCGCTGTCGCCCAGCTTTCGTTTCCATTCACAACGAACCTCGTTGTTAGCAAGTAACTGCATGATCAGAGCGTCGTAATCGTTGGTGGTAAATTGTCCAAAGTGGCTGAGCACTGCGTACTGGCGCAGATCAGGCCAACGACGGATACGCTGAGCGCGTCCATGTTGCAGAAGATAGGTAGACAGCTCTTGTAATGCTCGTGCCTCCTGCCCCTGTTGCTGCTGCTGAAACCATTCCTCGGCGAGCAACCCTTGATGACTCTGCTCATACACACGACGCCGATAGAGACAGACGGCATTATTCATGCTCAAGAGGCTATCCTGCCTACGCGTGGCGAACAGTAAGCTGTATGGTGCCACTTCGACAACGGCAGAACGTACTAGCAGCGGAAATTGCAGCGGCTGCACAGGTAATTGAAAATGTCGCTGCATGCTGGCAACCAGTAGATCGACCAGGGTGGATATGCTCTGTGGCAGGTCTTGCTGGGCCGGGGAAAGCGTCTTCCAACGATCAGTACGGAGCAGGGCGGTCAGGGCAGCCGCGTGGTCGGGTGCTTGCAGCGCGTGGAGAAAATGGCCTTCTAGTTGTCGATGCGAGACCCATAGCAGCAGTTCTGTTGGCAGCGTACGCTGATAGAGCGGCAAGAGGTCGTTATAGGAGAAAAGCCTTTGTCCACAAGGATTGAGCAAGCAGATGGCGGGTGCTTGTGCGATCTCTGCGAGCAGCAATGGAGCCACCTCTAACCAACTGGCACGAATAACGCCGCCCTCATTGAGAAGATTCGCAGGCAGCTTCGGCACAGCTAAAACCTTGCCATTCTTGGCATTGCGCCGCTTACTGGTGCCCGCAGCCAGCAACAACGCGTAGAGCGCGATTGGTCTCTGCTCTTGCGACAATTGTCGATGGAGCGTGTCCACAGGCCGTAGTATATTCACGTTCTGTTCGTTGCCCAGCGCATCGACCAAATAGCAGCGACGAAAAATACGGCTCGCGGCCAGCATACGACAGTAGGCAGGAATGTAGTCCTGCAAAAGCCAATCGCGCATAAATGACTGAATCACCTGTTCCGTGAGGCGACGCGGACGTGCATTGCTCACAGGCGCAGGTTGGTTGTTCTCAAAGTCGGCCCACAAGTTCATCTTGAGCAACATTGTATCACACGAGCTCTTTTCTTTCCGTTTTCTCTGAGACAAGAAGAATGTATTGGGAGAACAGGCTCATCCAAAGGCACTCTCACTTGTCGAGAGCAACGGTTGGTTGAGCGTATATACGCGCTCTTGGTAGACTGTTCAGCATGCATCGCTCGGCATAAAGGCTAAGATAAAGTGAGGGAATATGAAACTAGGGAAATTTTCTGTGAGTCTCAACGTCAAAGACATTCAAAAATCCAAAGCGTTTTATGAGAAGCTAGGCTTTAGCATCGTTGGCGGCGAAGAAAAAGCCAAATGGCTCATTCTGAGTAACGAACAAACAACCATTGGTTTATTTCAGGGAATGTTCGAGAGAAACATCCTCACGTTTAATCCAGGCTGGGATAGTAACGCAGAAGAGATGAGCGACTTTACCGATGTACGCAAGCTCCAGGAGCAGTTAAAGGAGCAAGGTGTACAGTTTGACACAGAAGCAGATACCACAACACAAGGACCAGCCAGCTTTATGATTACCGATCCAGATGGGAATCCAATCCTTGTGGACCAGCACATCTAGAAACATCTCGCGAAGTTTTATTGGTCATCTGAGGTAATTTGTGCTACAGCCTGAATGATGCCTTTGTGCTTTCTCGCACAAAGGCATCATTCAGGCTGTAGCACAGAGATACGCTACTTATTTGCAGTTTCCTTCCCCTCATGGGCACTCGACTCAAAACAGGCAATCACGATAGCGGTCACATTATCCTTGCCACCAGCCTGATTCGCGGCATCCAGCAATTTCCAGCACGCCTCATCTGGTTCCTCGTAGGTGAGCAAAATCTTCTCAATATCGCCACCTGTCACCATGCCGCTTAAACCATCAGAGCAGAGCAACAGGCGATCACCCACCTTGAGAGGAAGCGGCTGGATATCGGGATAGGCCTCATCCTCCATACCCATATAACGTGAGAGCCGTCCACGGGCGGGATGATGTGAAATATCCTCTTCAGGCTTAATCTCGCCGTGTCGCCGTAATGCCGCAATCACAGAATGATCTTCTGTCCGCAAGCTGAGCTTCTCGTCGCGCAATAAATAAATACGACTGTCGCCCATGTGTGCTAAGTGCGCTACCCCTTTATACACCAATGCCAGCACCACCGTTGTGCCCATACCTTTGAGCCCTGTATGTTCACTGCTAGAGCGCAATTTTTGGCTGACATCGACAATCGACTGATGCAATATCTCCGCAATAGCTTTGTCTGTACGATCTTTCAACTGCTCAAACTTTGGTATAATCAATTTCGGTAGTGTCTGAATCACGCCCTGTGAGGCTACCTGGCCTCCTTGCTGTCCCCCCATGCCATCGGCAACAATAAAAAGAGACGGTTTTAAATTGACATACCAGCTATCTTCATTACGTTTGCGGACCAGGCCAACGTGAGATTGGCCTGCCGCAACGAGATGTAAAGGTGTTATTTCTCTAGGAGAAGACACGGTTCATCCCTCTCATTTCACTTTTTCAACAGCCCGTGTAAATGCTTTGTGCATCTCACCAGCATCATGATAGCGTTTGTTGATATCAGTGTTCAGAGATTTATCAATGACCTCAGCAATGGCAACGGGGATCGTGGGATTGCGCTTGCGAATAGGAATGACCTCGTTTTGCAACACCATATCCAGCGGGTCCTGCCCTGGCTTGCGGTCACGTGGAAACCTTCCGGTGAGCATGTTGTAGCAGGTCGCCCCCATAGACCACACATCACTCACTGGCTTAAAATGCTTGAAATCTGTCACCTGCTCACGCGGCATGAATACAAAGGTTCCTGCCATGCTGCCCGTCACCGTCATGCCACTGAAACCCGCCTGATCAAAATTCTTCGCCAGGCCCATATCTGCAATCTTGGCGATCCAGCGTTTGTTAGTACTCATGCCATGACTCAAGAGGATGTTTTGTGGTTTCAAATCACGATGCACTATATGTTGCGCATGGGCAAAAGCCAACCCCTCAATAGCTTGTAGCATGATCGGAGCCGCCTCTTCCACCGAGAGGACACCGTTTCGTTGCACCATCAGATCATAGATTGAGCCACCATCACAATATTCCAGCAAGAAGTAGAAGATGCTTCCCGCCACGCCATTATCAATCAAGCGCACAATATTTTTGTGCTCCAACGAACGTGTGACACCTATTTCGCGCATAAACTTTTCACGCGCTATCTTATCGACTGCAATGCGAGACAGCATCACTTTGAGCGCGGCTTTTTTGTGATCCTTGGTGTGCTCTACCATGTAGACCGCACCCATACCGCCTTGGCCTAACTTACTCACAATGCTATAGTTCGGAATCTCAATATTGACGCTAGGCTCCGCTTCCTTGCGTATCATGCCCATCAGCAAATTGAGCGGATCTTTGTTCATTTCGGACTGGCACTTCTGACAAACATAGGCACCTTGCCGTGCCGCCCCCGTCTCTGCCGTCACGTCACGCTTACAGCGTTGACAACGTAGCGCGGGTTGATCCAGTTGATTGGCGGCCTGCTCGATTTTCACCTTAATGATCGTCTTGCCTACACGTACCACATCACCATCGTGCAAATCGAGTTGTGGAAACTGCTTCTCGGCCCCTTGCTCTGGTGTTTCGTTTCTTTCGCGTCCACCATACTTGACATCATTGATATACGTGCCATTGCGACTACCCAGATCTCGTACACGAATGTCCGGTGGATTAACTTCCATAATGAAATGATGGCGCGAAACCTGATCATCTTTAGGAATACAGACGCCACAATCATCCAAACGACCAACGAGTAAGGTATCGTGCTGGTCAAAAACGAAAGGAGCCTCCCCTTGTTGTGTTCCCGCTGTAATAGTAAGCGTAATTTTTCCCGCCATACGCTCAAAATCTCCTTTAGCAAGGATGCCCCAAAAGGCATCTATCCTTACCCATGATGGGCACTTTTATAAGAAAGTGTGTAGATAATTTACGCTGAGATTATAACATGTATTCTCTCTTTTAGTGACGTGAATATCAATAGAGGTGGTGCAATCTGCTATGGAAATTTTCTGATGTGCCAACGTCTATCTCATAGCTTGTCAACCCTCAACCCTATCAGCTGGTGGCATTACGTGAGGCCTATCGCTGTATGGAAAGTGTCGTTGCTTGAAACGATCATACAAGCCGTCGCAGATGTCGATGAAGGTTCACTCATTCATTTCAAAGAGCATCAGCCAGGGACAAGTAACGTAGATTTAAGCAAAATTCAGCATGAGCTCCATGTCATGGAAAAAGCCATCTCGGCATAGCCCCAAACCTGATTATCAGAAGTTTGCAGAACCAGACAGAAAAGTACGCCACCGATCTTCAAAAGAGTAGCACCGTCACAGGTGTGACCTCGGATGGAACCGC
>JBBPYR010000142.1:0-50306 GCA_038199755.1 Ktedonobacterales bacterium
ACGCGCTGGCTCCTTGTTCGTCCCGCCGTGACTCTCATTCTTCGGCTTGACAATTACGCCCGTTCAGTGATACCTTAAAATGCAGCACCTATTTAAGCAAGAAGGGACCGAGAAGAAGAGAATGGTAGATACATATATTGATGTGACAAGCAATGATTTTGCGGACAAAGTTCTGAACGCATCCCAATTAGTGCTCGTCAACTTCTACGCTGAACAAAGCAGTTCCTGCCAAATACAAGAACCAGAGTTTTTAGCTATTAGCAAGGAATACCAGGATAGAATTACTTTCGTGAAAACCAATGTTACCAATAATGATGATTTAATCTCACTCTGGCACATTGACGGTGTGCCGACAATGGTGTTTTTCAAGGGGGGCAATGAGATTTATCGTATCAAAGGTATTATGATGCGCGATAAGCTCCGCCGTCAAATCGAGGGAGTGCTGTTGGCAAACTAATTGTCAACAGCATTTTGCCTTTTGGGTATACTTTCCATAGCAACTATTCTTTTTTTGAGGTATACATTTTGACAAAACACACCCTTTATCCTATTTTATTAGAAGCATCATTCCATGAAACCATCTGGGGAGGACGACGTTTAGAACGTGAACATTGGAAGCACCTTCCCACAGGAGACGCACCCATTGGCGAAACATGGGAAACCGAGATAAGCACTATTGTTCAGAACGGCCCCTATGCAGGTATGGCACTGGGTACGTTGGTTGCCAACCTGGGCATAGATATGCTCGGTGAGCAAGCTATTGCTATTTTTGGACAGCGTTTCCCGTTCTTGGCAAAGTTTATCGATGCCAATGCACAGCTTTCCGTTCAGGTACACCCGAACGATAGCTACGCAGCCAAGCACGAAAACGGCAAGCTCGGCAAGACAGAATTCTGGTACATTCTTGCGGCAGAACCAGGAGCAAAGATCGTCTACGGTTTTAAGCATCAGACGAATCGGGCTGAGGTTGAGCGTGCCATCACGAACGTCACGCTGGAAACCCTCCTCCATGAAGAAACAGTGCAAGCCGGAGATATCATCTTCGTACCAGCGGGCACGGTACACGCCATTGGCAGTGGTGTCTTGCTCTATGAGCTTCAACAATACTCTGATCTCACCTATCGCATGTACGACTATGGTCGTCTCACTGCCGACGGAAAACCACGTGAGCTGCACGTAGCACGTTCCCTGGATGTCTCACAGTATGATGCAGTACAGCAGGTGAAAGCAACACCTGTTCTCTTGCACAAGCATGCAGAGTACGAGGAACGTTGTCTGGTTGCTTGTCAGTATTTCGTGACACGGGAAATCCAACTGAAAGCAGCCAATGGCCCAATGCAAGGGAAAGGTTACATAGAAGGCACAACCGAGGGCAGTTGTGTTGTGCTCTCATCGCTTGAAGCAGAGGCACAGGTCTATTATGGAGATGCGTTCACACAGAGCGTCGCCCTATCCAAAGGACGAACAATGGTGCTACCAGCCGCCCTTGGCAAGTACCATATTGTGGGTCGCGGCTCCCTTCTGCTCTCCTATGTGCCAACCGCGGGCGATATCGCTAGGAAGCAATGGGAGGCCCAGAACAAACGGATTCTGATGAGCAATACGAGCGTACCTGTCTAAGGTGTGCTCGCGTGCCCCATTATTCCCGTCTGCGTTTTTTACGCTCTTGTTCCAAATCAGTGATCGTCCCTTCTACTACATTCCCCTCCGGTTCTTTATCAGCAGGGGGGAAAGGATAGAAGGGGCGACGCCCACCGCCATTCAACGTCTGTTGCATCCGCCCAACATCAGAGATCGTCTTTGATATCGTATTGCTCACCCTAAAAAAGAGTAGCAGCACATACAGGAGTCCCCACACGGCACTACCAACGAGCAACGTAATTACGCCGCTCACACCTCCATTCAACCAGCCCCCTGCTTTCGTATTGAGGTAGACTTCATACAGTATCATGACAATAATGGGTATCCAAAAAAAGCGTACAAGCAGTTTGAGAAGCCATTGTACGAACCAGAACACGGCCTTCACCGGATCAGATGGCATCTCCCAAGGTGGTATAATTGTTTGTTTCTGTCTATTCTTGCTCACGTCGTGGCCCTCGCATGTTATCGCGGCACACAGGTTGTGAGCATATTGTATCAGTTCGGCGATGCTTTAGCTAGTAGGGACGAGATTTGGTCAAAGCCATTTAAATTCGCGGCGAACTGGCCGAAATGCAGTTTCTCTTGCAAGAAAAGCCAGAAATATTCATTGTTATGAATGAACTTATACTACGCTCATTGCGCGATGCTGATACGCAACGCTTGATACAGCGGTTATATGAAGGATGGCATACCTATCTTGAACAGGTTATACGTAATGGGAAAGAACAAGGCATGTTTCAGACAGCTATTGATCCAGATAAGGCAGCTACTCAGCTTATTATAGTGGTGAAGGGAACAACCCTCCATTACATGACGGATCCAGAAACGGTTGATTTTGAGTATATCAGAATCAACGTAGAACACTGGCTCACAGGCTAAACAAGCAAAAAAGATAAGAAAGGAACTCATAGAAATGCAAGCCACATCGCGTAGCGGTATCGTCTCACGTTTGCCATTGGCACCATTAGGAAAACTCACTATAGCAGCGTTGGTTGGTGATGCCCTCGCATTTGGCCCATTCAATGTTGTGGGAACCTTTCACATCTACTGCACCGTCCACCCAGGCATGAATCTCACCGTCATTGTTCAGTAGAAAGGGTAGCAATAATTCCCCGCCCGCTCAGAGTTGATATTGTTATATTGTCTATGTAGGCTTCTTTTCTTGTCCTTGCTCACAAGAGAAGCCTACGCTTTGTTCTTGCGTCGCGCATTGAAGGAGGAGCACTTACCCCACATAAAGTATGGTATCTGCTCGATGAATTGCTTCATAGCGTGTTAGATCATATGCAACCCCTTTTGGAGGGTCGTGAAGTACAAACGCACCTATCAGACAATCTGCCACCTATCGAACTCGACTACATTCAAATCGGTCAGGTACTCACCAACATCCTCGAAAATGCGCTACGCTATACACCAACCGGGTCGCCCATCGATATCGGCGTCCAATGGCAAGCAGAGCATGTGCTACTAAGCGTAGCGGATCGCGGACCGGGAGTGCCACGCGCCGAAAGAGAACGCATTTTTGGCAAGTTTTACCGCGTCCATAGCAACCCTGATGCAGCCGATCATGCGCGGGGATCGGGCTTAGGGTTAGCTGTTTCTCGCGGTCTCGTTGAAGCACATAGCGGACAGTTGTGGGTAGAAGAGCGACCAGGAGGTGGTGCCATCTTCTGCTTTACACTGCCGCACAGCCCATTAGAAAAGGAAGAGCAGCATGAGGAAGGGAAAAGCACGCATTCTCGTCATTGATGATGAAATGGAAATCGTGCGTATTTTGCAGCGCAGCTCAACCGCCCACGGCTACGATGTCCAGACAGCGACAAGTGGCGAAAAAGCATTGGAGGTTTTTGAGCAACAGCGACCTGATATCATCCTGCTTGATCTTGGTTTACCAGGGATAAGCGGGCTAGAGGTCTGTAAACGCATCAGAGCGCAATCTAATTTGCCACCCATTATCGTTGTCTCTGTCCGTGCCACAGAACGGGACAAAGTACAGGCACTAGATTTAGGGGCAGATGATTATATTTGTAAACCCTTTGGTATCCAGGAAGTAGTGGCGCGTATTCGCGTAGCCTTGCGTCATTCCGTCCATGTCCCGGTGGGAACTGAAGCGCGTATTACGATTGGCCCACTAGAGATTGACTTGGAACAACGGCAAGTCACGGTGAGTGGACAAGAGATTCGCCTTACCCCCGCTGAATACGATTTATTGAAGGTCCTGATCAAAAATCGTGGTAAAATTATGACTCCTCAGATGTTAATTACACAGGTTTGGGGTGCTGACCGCAGCATCCAGGCTCACTATCTCCATGTGTATATCGGGCAACTACGGCGTAAGATCGAACCGAACCCGGCCAGTCCCCGTTTATTGCTCACCGTCTCAGGGGCGGGCTACCGCTTCAGCGACGAATAAGCAAAAATAATGAGAAGAGGGTACGATTTGTAGCGTTTTGTGGTATTCTATAGAAAGAAGAATGACCATCTTTCTACCTCAGCGACGAGGAAACGCAAGGACAATGACGATGAATACACTTGAAACACTACAAACAAGCTTTTTGCAAGACCTGCAAGAACTCCGCCAGCTTCAAAAGCGAGGTTGGCTCGTTTTACCCATGACCCGTGTTGTCAAAGAAGAACACCTGGGTCGCTGCTGTTTTATAGCAGAAGAATTTCTTACCTCAACAGAACTCAAAACCCTCAAAAGCAGAGTCGGACTTGATGAGCAGCAATGGCGCGCTTACAAGACAAAAATTTCTGGCTCATGAAGACGCGCCATCGTCATAGCTAACCAGTAATAGTGAGCACCCTCTTACCATCGTTCGTGTGCAACACGGACCAGGGCGTACTGCGATCTTGATCGGTTTCGAGGTGGAACGGCCCATAGGTGGGATTATATGGTGTTGTGATAAACGACTGTGCTTGCAATGATAGAGGAGATGGCTGAGCACCCTTTGGCGCGTGAAACACCACCAGCATTTGATCACCTGCGCGCAAAGCAGTAGACGTACAAACACTTTGTTGCGGTGCTACAGGAGAGGCAGAGGCGGCAGCAAATTGCGCGGTCAAGGCATAACTATAAGTGGTGCGAAACGCAGGTTGAACCGAATGTAACAGCGTCCAGCGTGTCGCCAACCACACGGTATTGTTCACCTGCACCTGTGTCACATGAGCATCTTGCAATTGCAACTCGTTGCTAAAGCCCGTTGCTGAAGTTGCTGAAGAAGCAAGGGGCGTCACGACATAGAGTTGAAATGGTGGACCACCCAGACGCGCGGGTTCGGCAATCAATTGAGCGTTCGCAAATTGTTTGAGTAACGCATTCGTCAGCGCATCATAAGGGCCAACGAGCAGCACGGCAGGTCCAGCAGCGGGATTGGGCAACACGAGGCAATGCGCGACATCAAAGAGCGTTGTCGGCGTCTGCATGTCTTCCGCTAGATAACGCAGAGCCGTTTGGGTCGCGAAATCAGTTGTGATGTAGACATGATTGAGATGGCGGCTTTGTGCCAGTTGATCGGCCATGGTGAGCGCACGCTGCAATGATTGTAGATCATTATGGTACGGATAGGGCTGGAAACCGCGATCATCAAAATTGCCACTGGTGGCATCAACCACGGCGGCCATGCTTCCCACACACTGTGTGACAATTATCAATCCAGCTAGCAGCAAAACGCTATAACGAACGATCTTCGCTAGTTGTACGCCGCTGATCTGTGTGAGTTGTTGCGCCCCGGCAACCACCTTCGCACAAAACAGGCCAACCAAGACAAACGGCCCTGGCAGAAGCAGAAAGAAGTATTGCGCATGCAGGTCAACGGCGTGACGCGACAACACCGCCAACGGCACAATTTGCCAGACCAGCAGTAAAAACAGCCCACAACGATACGGGTCAGCGCGGAAGGTAAGCCACCACAACACCAGCTTGTTGCGTATTGGCCGTATACGCTCACCGCCTTGCTCAACGCGTTCAATTCGTGGTCGCACGCACAAATAGAATGCTGTTAAGAAGCCACCAGCAGTTAGGAGCGGCACGACATAGTGTAACCAAGAGAGAAAAGGAGACAGAGCGCGCACGACAGAGGTTGGATAGGTTGGGACATGATCATAGGGACTGAGAAAATAGAGATAGAAACGAATTGCCTGGCTATCAATGTGAGCATGTTGTTTGGCTAAGGTAAAGAGGGTGCGAATATCGGAGAAATGTGTCGCAAATTCCCACAACAGATAGGGCGAGAAAATTACCAATAAGAGGACGAGCGCAAGACCAACATCACGCCAACGAAATGTTCCAGGCGAAAGCAGCACAGCCACCAGCAGAGGTGCCGCCAGCACTAGTGTCGTTGGATGCATCTGATACAGCACGCCAAACAAGAAAAGCGCGGGCAGTAACCAGCCTTTGCGCCGATCCACCACGCCAAAGAACAGGGCCAGCATGAACAGCACCACAAATGGTGGCATGAGATTTGGCTGCCAGATGAAACGGGCATAGTTCAATGGCTTGGCGGCACTCGCATATAAAAGCGCGGCAATGATGCCTGCCATCCGCCCATAATAGCGACGTGTAAAGACGTAGGTGAGCACTGCCGCTACTGTGGTGAAAGTGCTGATAAGGATTGCGCCCAGCACTGGATTGCGGCCAAACAAGACCAGTGGTATAAAGAGGAAAATGACACCTGGAGGATTAGCGATCCCAATAGAGGCGGCATTGCTCGTGGTGGGTAGCAGCCCACGATGCACGGCGTCTTGTGCCAGACGAAAGAGCATCGCCTGGTCAACATCAAACTCAGTCGTATTGATCAAATAGAAGCGCAAGAAGCCCGCCACCAGCGCGATCAAGTATACCTCCCAGGATAAGAACCAGGCAGGTATACTCGACCGACGCGCCACTGCTACATGCTCGCCCTGTGCAGAGAACTTCTTGTTCGGAGCAGTAAGGCTCATTGTTCTAAAACGCTCCTCACCGCGGCAAGCGTTGGCTTGACCACAATTCCACTGGCCTGTTGCGGAATGCCCGTCTTACTATCTTTGAGCAAGTTTCCTGTCAAGATGCCCACCACGCGCTCATCACGCTTGATGACACCTCGCTCGACCAGTTTACGTACTCCAGCCAGGGTTGCAGCAGAGGCGGGCTCACAGCCAATGCCAGCGCGATCAATAATCGTTTTGGCCGCGAGAATTTCTTCATCGCTCACCTGCTCCACCACGCCATTCGTCTCCTCGATGACACGACGAGCACGTGTAAAGCTGACCGGATTACCAATTTTAATGGCGGTTGCGACCGTTTCCGCGTGCATTGACTCGCGCATCGCGAAGTTCTGTGAGAAACTGCGATAGAATGGATTGGCCCCTGCCGCCTGAATGGAGGCAAAGCGTGGCATATGACTAATCAGTGATAGTTCATAAGCCTGGCGAAACGCCTTCCCGATGGCGGAGGTATTGCCAAGATTGCCCGCGGGCAGCACAACCCAATCGGGTGCCTGCCAATCTAATTGCTGGAGCATCTCAAAGCCAATCGCCTTCTGCCCCTCGACGCGGAAGGGATTGAGCGAGTTAAGCAGATAAATGCCAAGTTCGTTGCATACTTGTTCGACGAGGCGCATAGCATCATCAAAATCGCCCTCGATCTGAATTGTATCCGCGCCATAAGCAAGAGATTGAGCCAATTTGCCGCCCGCAACATTGCCCGCAGGCAAGAAGACGATGCCACGCATACCTGCCTGGGCTGCATATGAAGCTAGAGACGCCGAGGTGTTACCTGTGGAGGCACAAGCTACGGCTTTCGCTCCGAGCATACGCGCCATGGTCACGCCGACTGTCATACCGCGATCTTTGAAACTGCCAGTGGGATTCTCGCCCTCATGTTTCAAAAAGAAGCGTTCCAGACCAGCATAGGCCCCAATCTGGCGATGACCCACACGCGAGGGGCTGCAATTTTCCATGCCAACAGGATATAACCCTGTATTGCCTTCAGGTCGTGTGACAATATAGTGCTCCGGCGCGGGCAGAATAAGCTCGCGGTACCGCCACACGCCGCCCGTATCCAACAACAACGAGTCATTACTCACCGCCCAGATGGGCGGCGTGGTGGCGCGATTATCAAAGAGTTGACGCCATGCCGCACCCATCACGGGCACAACATTGGTTTCCGCGTCTCCCTCAAGAAAAACGTTGTAGTCAGTTTGTGCTGCTGTGACAGACTGATACGGTGCATTAAACACCATCTCGACATCGAGAACCCCACCACAATCACAGCGATAACGGGCAGAGGGCAAGGAGGATATTGAGCTTGCGCTATGCCCAACTTCTATCGCGGGATAGAGAGCTGAGCATTCAACGCAGCGCAATGATACCGACGAGAGAGCATCTATAACATCAGATGCAATATGTTGTGAGGAATTATGCTCCTCGTTCGACCCCAGGTCTGTCTGGAGACCAGTAGAATTGATCGACATTGCGTGCGATGACTTCCTTTCGTATGCGGCCACGAGATGTTTTGAGCACTCGTGCCCCTTTCTGATCAGCACGTAAAATCATGCCAGTCCCCTGCACACCGGCGGCAAGAGCCGTCTTTTGCATCGCCTGCAAGACTTCTTGAAAGCGTGAACTGGTAAGTGCGATCAGAGAAGACCCGCCACCAGAAAGGCTAGCCCCGTGAGCACCAGCGGTAACTGCTGCCTCAATAATATCGGGCATCGCAGGAAACAACGCTTGTCGGTATGGCTGATGCAGCCGATCTTGCATTGCTTCACCAATCAATTCATAGTGCCCTGTTTGCAGAGCGGTAAGCAATAAAGCGACACGTCCGGTATTAAAGGTAACATCGGCTTTCGGATAACTTGCTGGCAATAGTTTACGTCCCGCAACCGTATCCATAGGAAACGAGGGGGTGAAGATAACAGCTTTGATTTCATCGGGAAACTGTGTGCGAATAGCATGATTCGTACCATTCATATTAGTTGTCGCGACCAACCCACCCAATAAAGCGGGAGCAACATTGTCAGGATGATTGCCCGCCTCGGCCTCTACCGCCATTCCTAGCAAATCTTCTTTAGGAACAGCCAGACCTTGTGGCCGCAACCATTCATTGGCGGCAACCAATCCCCCCACAACCGCGGTGGCACTGCTGCCCAAACCACAGCCGGGTGGAATAGCAATGGTCATGCGAATACGGATAGCGGGAACCTCCACATGATTACGCTCAAAAAGCATAACAAAAGACCGAAAAAACAAATTGTCCGGCCCGATTGAAAGTTCCGCTCCCAATTTCCCCTCAACCTCAATAGAGGGTTGCTGAGGGTTTCCGCCTCGACACTCCTCTACCTCAAAGCGATTATACAATTGTAAAGCCAGCCCCAGACTATCAAAGCCTGGGCCTAAGTTAGCCGATGTGGCTGGCGTTAAGACGGTGACTGAAGCAGGTAATACCAGTGCCATCGGCGGCTACCTGCCTT
Source organism: Ktedonobacterales bacterium (assembly GCA_038199755.1). GTDB lineage: Bacteria > Chloroflexota > Ktedonobacteria > Ktedonobacterales > Ktedonobacteraceae > JBBPYR01. The sequence goes on from JBBPYR010000142.1 coordinate 9,093, forward strand.
TCTGATGACGCATGCATGATTCGTCCTTTCGTAAGTATGACTATTCTAACATGTTTTTGCTGAAGAGCAACAGCTAAAGTACCATTGTAGTAGGGTCATTTAAAAGTCGAGGGACTGCATCCCTCAGATACTGTTTTTCGCTTGCTGCCTGCGGCAGCAAGCGAAAAACAGAGAAAAGGAGTTTTGTGGGGACACCCCACACCCCGTCAAGGGGCTGGCCGCCCCTTGAAACCCCGCTTTTGGGAAATTGTAAATGGTGCCCACGATTAGACGGCGGCGGGCGTCTCCATGCTGCTCTCCACGATATAGAGCAAATCGGCATCGGTGATGTGCTTTTTGCTATCGGCCAAGGCGACAAAACGCGCATAGGCAATTTTGAGCATATCGGCATCCAGTCTGTAACCAAGTTGACGCAAACGAGCATCCAGCCCGTGACGGCCAGAATGCTTGCCTAGCACCAAGCGCGTCTCGCCCCAGCCCACAGATTGCGGCGTCATAATCTCGTAGGTCAAGGGATTTTTGAGCATGCCATCTTGGTGAATGCCCGCTTCATGCGAAAACGCGTTTGCCCCCACAATAGCCTTATTTGGTTGCACGGCAATGCTTGTCAGGCGACTCACCAATTGACTGGCCGCGAGAAACTCTTTGGCGTCAATGTGAGTATGTACATCACCGAATACATCCGGGCGTGTGCGCAGCGCCATCACCACCTCTTCCAGGGCCGTGTTGCCTGCACGTTCACCAATGCCATTGATCGTGACCTCCACCTGACGTGCGCCCGCCTTGATTGCCGCCAAGGTATTCGCGGTCGCCATACCTAGATCATCATGACAATGAGCACTCATGGTTACTCGCTCCATCCCCGGCACGCGCTCGCGCAACTCGCGGAACAGGGCCTCGTACTCATGTGGCAATGTGTAACCAACGGTGTCGGGAATATTGATAGTGGTAGCCCCACATTGAATCGCGGTTTCAAGCACACGACAGAGGAAATCATGATCGCTACGCGTGGCATCCTCGGCAGAGAATTCAACCGTTGGGCAGAGATTACGTGCATATGTCACCATAGCATACACCTGCTGAAGTGCCTCGTCGGGGCTGATGCGAAGCTTATGAGCCAGGTGAATGCCAGAGGTGGCAATAAACACGTGAATGACTGGACGTTCTGCCTCACGAACAGCTTCCCAGACGGCGTCAATATCGCTTTTCGAGGCGCGGGCAAGGCCAGCAATGGCCGCGCCTCTCGTACGACGTGCAATCTCTTTAACAGAAGCAAGGTCGCCGGGAGACGCGGCAGGAAAACCAGCCTCGATGATATCGACGTGAAGGCGCACAAGCTGTTCGGCAACCTGTAACTTTTCCTCAAGTGTCATCGTTGCGCCTGGTGACTGCTCACCATCACGCAATGTCGTGTCAAAAATTTTTACTACCGCGGGGTCTCCCATGATGTTCTTCTCCTCCTGAGAAATGGTCAATGTGCTACAGAAAAATCAGAACTGAGGCGAATTACTTCGTTGTCTCAGCCTTTGTATCCGTTTTTACACTTGCATCTGTTCCGGCTGCCGTGGTCGTGACCGGATTTAGCCATGGCATCATAGCACGTAGGTCACGCCCAACCTGCTCAATCTGATGCTCGGCATTCATGCGGCGCATCGCCTGGAAGCCTGGACGACCAGCTTGATTCTCCAATATCCAACGCGAGGCAAATGTGCCATTCTGAATTTCTAGCAAAATCTTGCGCATCTCGGCGCGAGTATGATCATCAATCACGCGTGGACCAGAGACATAATCGCCATATTCGGCGGTATCGCTGACGGAATAGCGCATGTAATTCATGCCACCCTGATACATCAGGTCTACAATGAGCTTCATTTCGTGCATACACTCAAAATAGGCTACCTCTGGCTGATAACCGGCATTCACGAGCGTTTCGAAGCCAGATTGGATCAGCGCGGTGACGCCGCCACACAATACTGCTTGCTCACCAAAGAGATCAGTCTCGGTCTCTTCCTTAATGGTGGTTTGCAGCACACCCGCACGGGTGCTGCCAAGCGCACGTGCATAGGCCAGCGTTAATGCTTCAGCATTGCCCGTGGCATCCTGATGAACGGCCCATAGCGAGGGCACACCAACACCCTCTACATAGAGCCGGCGCAGCATATGACCAGGGCTCTTAGGGGCGACCATCGCCACATCAATATTTGCAGGCGGCACGATCTGCGAAAAGTGCAAGCTAAAACCGTGCGCGGTCATCAACATCTTCCCAGCAGCAAGACCAGGGCGAATATCATGCTCGAACACGTGATGATGGTGTTGATCGGGAATAAGGATCATAATCACGTCTGCCTGTTCAGTAGCGTCCGCTGGTGTCATCACACGAAGGCCATTCGCCTCTGCCTTTTCGCGGCTCTTGCTCGTTTTGGGCAAACCCACTACCACATTGCAGCCACTATCGCGCAGATTCAGGGCATGTGCATGTCCCTGGCTACCATAACCGATGATGGCGATGCGTTTTTGTTGGATGAGTTCAATGTTGGCATCGGCATCGTAATAAACATGTGCCATACTATTCTCCTTCTTTATACGTCCAGACATAGAAAGCTCTTATGTGTTGGCCTCACCACGCGCTATCGCGACACGGCCAGAACGTGCGACATCACGCACACCATAGTGGTGCATGTGCTTGATGAACGCTTCAACCTGCTCTACACTTCCCGCAACCTCAAAAGTGATGGCATCCGATGTGATATCTACCGTGTATGCCCCAAAACGACGACCATAGTCTATGATCTCGTTGAGGTTAGCAACGGTAGTGTTCACCTGGACCAAGGCTAGTTCGCGTACCACCGCTTGCTGCACTGGTACGTGGATAGCATGCTGCACATCTACAATCTTGCGGATTTGCTCCGTGAGATGATCTATTCCCACCTCCGAGTCTGTCACCATCACACTGATACGCATAGTAGTGGGTACCTCTGCACGCCCCATGACGAATGTTTGCATGTTGGCGCGCCGACGACGCAGCGCATTCACGATACGATCAATCGCGCCGGGGTGGTCAAGTACGGTGATAATCAGGGTGTAAACCTGTTCTGCCTCTTTGGGAATATCGGATTGGCCTGAACGTGCCACAGACATCGCATAATTTGTCATGCCTAACGACTCTCCTCTGCCTTCTCTTCAATCATGTTGGTAATCGCTGATCCTGGAGCAACCATCGGATAGACATTAGCTTCGGCCTCGATCACAAAGTCAATGATAACGGTCCCCTCGGTCTCCATTGCTTCTTTGATGGCGGCATCAACATCCTCACGTCGGGTGACGCGGATACCCTTCATGCCATATGCGGCTGCCAGCAGTACATAATCAGGGCCAGTCATCGGTGTCTCAGAATAGTTGCGGGAGTGGAAGAACTGTTGCCACTGGCGCACCATACCGAGATAGCCATTGTTCATGATCGCTACCTTGACCGTGATCCCCTCCTGGCGCAGTGTTGCCAGTTCTTGAATATTCATCTGGATGCCACCATCACCAGCAACGGCCCACACGGGCACATCAGGCATACCCATTTTGACGCCCATCGCGGCTGGTAGGGCAAAGCCCATCGTGCCAAGGCCACCAGAGGTGATATGGCTATTCGGGCGCGTCCAGGTATAATGGCGTGCCGTCCACATCTGATTCTGGCCCACATCACTGACAACGATGGCCTGACCATCGGTCGCCTTACGAATGCCTTCCAGAATGCCAATCGGATCAGGGCAGCTATCCTGACGGCTGATGTATTTCTGTCGCTCGTTCTCTTGCTCTTCCCATGAGCGGATTTCCTTGAGCCATGAGCTTTTGTCATCGGGTGCGACCGCTTGTGTCAGAGCAGCCAGGGCGGTTTTTGCGTCCGCGACTATCGGCACAGCAGCAACTTTCACCTTGTGCATTTCAGACGCGTCAATGTCAATATGAATGAAGCGTGCGTGTGGTGCAAATTCACTTACCTTGCCCGTGACGCGGTCATCGAAGCGCAAGCCAACCCCAATGATCAGGTCCGAATTTCCAATGGCATGATTGACATGGGCGGGTCCATGCATTCCTGGCATACCAATATTGAGTGGGTGCGTATCCGATAGGACACTCAGGCCAAGCAGGGTGGTGGAAACAGGAATGTTGGTCTTTTCCGCGAAGGCACGCAGTTCATCATAGGCCTGCGCGAGAATAACACCGTGTCCAGCCATGATGAGTGGACGCTGTGCTTGCGCGATCAGGTGTGTTGCCTGTGAAAGTAGGTAGGCGGGTATCTCTTCCACCTGCATCTGCTCTGCTTTGGTGGTTGCCGCAGGAGTGGCGGCAGGACGATACATGGTTTTTGCCTGCAATACATTCTTGGGCACATCGATGAGCACAGGGCCAGGGCGACCGCTATGTGCTATCTTGAACGCTTCATGGACAGCGTCCGCAATTTCATCAACATGTTGAATAAGGAAGCTATGTTTGGTAATTGGTTGTGTCACACCCAACACATCGGTCTCCTGGAACGCATCACGCCCCAGGAAAGCCTGCGCCACCTGCCCCGTGATTGCAACGATTGGAGTCGAGTCCATATAGGATGTGGCAAGGCCGGTGACGAGGTTGGTTGCCCCAGGTCCACTAGTAGCGACACAAACGCCAACCTTCCCTGTAGCACGCGCATAGCCATCGGCGGCATGGGCTGCGGCCTGCTCATGGCGCACCAAGACGTGATGGAGAGAGGCATACTCTGTCAATGCATCATAGAAAGGCATAATGGCACCACCGGGGTAGCCGAAGAGAAATTCGACGCCTTCACGTTCCAAGGCTTCACAAAGAATTTGACTACCAGTTAATTCTCTTATTGCTTCTTTTTGTGGATTGGCTGCGTTGTTCTGATGTGCTTGCTGAATAAATTTTGCTGCGATGGCCATAATTCCTCCAGAGTTAAAAATCACGATAAAAAAACGAGGACTCCCAGACTGGGAGGTCCTCGTTAGGATACCTTCGTTGGATTGGGTTGCGCCGTTGCCCCCGTTATTCTCCCTGTGTCATGTTTGTGGCTAGCTCTCTGTTTAGCCCTACCAGACGCTCAAGCCTAACAAGTCTGGTAAGGCCGATAAGGATGAGGCTAATAAGTACCACAAGACCCACAAGGAGAAGGAGGCCAAGAAGAATGCCCACTACAAATAAAGAAACCGACGTTGTGACGCCGGTTCGGAGAAGAGTGGTGCATGCTGCTGTAGCTGATGTAGCGGCTGCCATGCCCATATACATTGCGGGCATAGACATTGGACGACAAGGCATGGAGACAGCACGGCTCTGTTCAGCAAACATCGCTGACTCTTGAGTTGTACTGTACGAATTAAACATATGCCTACTCCAAATTGCTACTTCTTACATATTTTTGCTTGAACACGCGATTGCAGATGCTTCGACAGCAACCTCGCTGGAGCGTTCCGCTTCGTGTTTCTTATTGTTTTTGAGCATACACTAGTTGAGGAACGTTTGTCAACCCCATTTAGAGCCAATCGGGGATGTTGGAGAAAGCGTACACGCTCTTTGCGGGGGATATGTATACTCCCTACATACTATGCCTGGAAGACCCCTCCTCGAAAACCTCGGAGCCAAAGGTCTCTATGTGAAAGCGAATCGCGGATTCCACGTCTGCAAGCGCATCTTTATATGTATCGCCTTCACCGACAACAACCCCTTTTAATCCGAGAGGATAAGCCACATACCCATCAAGATGTTTCTCTACTATCACTTTTATTAGTCTCATAAATCTCTCCTTACAAGTAATCACTGGCGATTCTTTAACCTCTATAGATGAAGAGTAGCAGGCAGGAAAGTGTCTGTCAAGCATGCATCTTTGCACCGTACCGCTTCAACTAGGAGGCGAACAAGATGGCATCCAGTTCACTGCCATCAATGGTCTCTACTACTATGAGATGCTCAGCAATAGTGATCAGCTTGTCTTTCTTTTCACGCAGAATGTTGAGTGCTGTGGCATAAGCTTGATCGACGAGAACAGAAACCTCTTCATCGATTCTGGCAGCAGTTGCGGCACTCAGGGATGGACCACCTTCGCTGTCTTGCTTGTAAAGCACGTTGCCGAGCGCACTCATGCCAAATTCGCAAACCATGCGACGTGCCACGTTCGTGACATACTCGATATCCTGGCTTGCTCCAGTCGTGATATCACCAAAGATGATTTCCTCGGCGGCACGTCCACCCATTGCACCAGCCATCTTCGCCAACAACTCAGAGCGGCGTATCAGATAGCGATCCTCGGCGGGTGCCTGCACGGTGATACCCAAGGCCATGCCACGAGCAATAGCCGTTACCTTTTGCACTGGGTCAGCACCGGGCATTGAACGCATCACAATGGCATGTCCCACTTCGTGATAGGCGATGATGGCCTTCTCTGCTTCGGTGATGACACGACTCTTGCGCTCAGGTCCAGCCATAACACGCAGAATAGCCTCTTCCAGATCAGGTTTACTAATCAGGTTCTGATTGTTACGCGCAGCCAACAGAGCTGCTTCATTGAGCAGGTTCGCGAGGTCAGCGCCAGAGAAACCAGCAGTCTGACGTGCCAGACTTTGCAGCGTGACATCTTCAGCAAGGGGTTTATCTTTGGCATGCACTTCCAGAATGGCGAGACGCCCCTTGATATCAGGCTTGTCGAGCATTACACGACGATCAAAGCGTCCTGGGCGTAAAAGAGCTTGGTCAAGCACGTCTGGACGATTGGTCGCGGCAATCACTACGACATTTGCCTGCTTCTCGAAACCGTCCATCTCCACCAGCAATTGGTTGAGCGTCTGCTCACGCTCGTCATTGCCCCCCACACCATTGCTACTGCGCTGCCGTCCTACCGCATCAATCTCATCGATGAAGAGAATACAGGGCGCATGCTCCTTAGCCTCTTTGAAGAGATCGCGCACACGAGCCGCACCCACACCCACAAACATTTCCACGAATTCAGAGCCACTCACACTGTAGAATGATACTCCGGCTTCGCCCGCCACCGCACGTGAGATGAGCGTCTTTCCCGTACCAGGAGCCCCCACCAGCAATACCCCTTTAGGCGTTCGCGCACCCATCGCAGTAAAACGGTCTGGATACTTGAGAAACTCAACGATCTCTTGCAGCTCTACCTTCGCCTCTTCTACGCCCGCCACATCCTTAAATAAGACGGTGGGGTGTGCCTCGTTAAAACGCTTGGCCTTTGAACGCGAAAAGCCCATCGCCTGACCGTTCGCACCACCACGCCTAATAAAGAAGAACATGCCAGCGACAATGAGAATGACCAGCAGCAAATCCGCTAATCCCTGAGTCCATTGCCCGCGTTGACCCGTATCGATACTTAAGACAACACCATCACGACGAAATATCTCTGTAACCGACTGCCCATCCTCTTTGACGGCATGATACTGGCGTCCATTTTTTGCGGTCGCGACTACATCATTCCCACTCAGGGAGACCGTTTTCAGTTGGTGGCTATCAGCCATGTTCAATACATCAGTAATTGGCTTTTCCTGCGCTGTCGTGCCCAACGAGATATTCATGACGCGCACACCGGCGATCAGCAGGAGTGTGATACCAACAATGATGAAAACTGCTGGTATAGCATAACGCACAACGAGATTGCGTTTCCTGGTTGGCTTTTGGGGAGCACTTTGTGACTCTCGGCTATCCTTTGGAGGTATTTCCATGCGATATCGTAAGACCCTTCTATATTCTCAACAATGTCTATTTGCCTAACATACGTATATCAACACATATCACTCTGTAACAGAGGAGTGTAATGCGGGAACTAATGTTAGTATAACGTAAGAATTGCTCATTAGCAAGATAAGACTATGCTAAGAAAGCTGAGAAATATTAGAAATTCCTTCTTTGGAGGAGCAGTTACATGATTTGTTTGTACGCGAATAAGCTATATAACACATATTTTCGCGTAAAATAAGCATGCATTTTAAGGCATAAAAAGCTTGTTGTACAGCTTGAAGCGAGATAATAGCATCGGTTATACTTATATAGAGCACTAGTACTACTGGGTAGGATATGTGCATCCTCATCCATTTTACTGTTGTTACTGTTCTTATCTGGAATTATTCGAGGAGGAATTTCCATGAGCAGTTCTTCTGCCGGTAGCTCGACTTCCCCTAATCGCTGGGCCATTGCCATCGCAGCATTCATACTTCAGCTTGCGCTCGGCTCGGTCTACGCTTGGAGTGTGTTTTCCAAGCCTATTGCGGCACTCTTTAACAACGTACCAGTGGCAAATGTGACAAAGGGTCAATTAGCAGGTACGAATCTTACCTTTTCTATTACGCTCCTTGCGCTCGGCATCACAGCTGCGTTTGGCGGCTATCTGCAAGTGCGCTTTGGCCCTAGAGCGGTTGCTACAGCTGGTGGCATCCTTTACGGTGTCGGGGTGATTCTTGCGGGACTCACTGCTTCCGCACACAGTTTACTCCTACTTTATCTCTGCTATGGGATTATTGGCGGTATTGGTATCGGCCTAGCATATATTGTGCCGCTGGCAATGCTGCTACGCTGGTTTCCAGATCGTCGTGGTTTTATCACTGGACTGGCTGTGGCAGGTTTCGGACTGGGCGCGTTAGTTATTGCGCAAACAGCACCAGCGTTATTGAGTCCGAAGTCGCTAGGGGTCGGCTCGACCTTCCTGTATCTCGGAATTGCTTATCTGATTGTGGTTGTTATTGCGGCCCAGTTCTTTCGTCGCGCACCCGACGGTTATGCTCCTGCTGGCTGGACACCGTCGGCAACACAGCAAGCAATCAGCACCAAACGTGACTATACGTTGGGTGAAGCACTGCGAGAGCCACGTTGGTACGTGCTCTGGCTCACCCTAGCCTTAAACGTTACCGCTGGAGCGGCTTTAATCTCGGTTGCGTCACCATTGGCACAACAGTTTACCGGCGTTACAGCGGCCACCGCGGCGATTGCCGTAAGTACCATCTCTGTTTTCAATGGTCTAGGTCGCTTGGTATGGGCGTGGCTCTCTGACGCAATTGGCCGACCATTCACATTTCTTGCCATCTTTGCCGTACAAATTGTTGCGTTCGTCGTTCTGGCACAGGTTGGACTCGGTGGTTTTGGCTTACTTTTAGTGCCAGCAGCTTTCATCGCGCTTTGCTATGGTGGTGGTTTTGGCACTATGCCCGCCTTTGCCGCAGACTTCTTTGGAGCAAAGAACTCTGGCATGATCTATGGCGCGATGCTAACCGCGTGGAGTGCTGGTGGTATTGTCGGTCCCATTCTCATATCAGGGCTAGACTACCATGTTGCATTGTATATTATTGCGGGCATCATGTTAGTCAGCTGCGCTTTACCTCTGATCGCACGAGCACTGGCTCAACGTCAACGCGACACGATTGAAGCTACCGCATAACGCATCATTGCATGCTTCGTCCTGAAAGGGGGGCGCGACAGTGTCGTGCCCCTTCCCAATGTAACCCACAAGCTGCTATAATAGACAACAACCTATGTAGTAACATTCTATCCTCTATTTCAGGCCAAAGTATGCTAGTTTTGAGGAAGCTTCTATGAAAGAACTACCTGTATTATCCACTACTTTCACGTCTGCTCTGAACCAGGTCATGGAATTTGGCTCGAAGGTGCAGCCGTTCAGTCAGGAGAGCCGCGAAAAGGCCCCACGCATACGTGACGCAAAAGTGGTCCATAGTGTATGCCCGTATTGTGCCGTTGGCTGTGGACTGAATGTCTATGTCAAGGATGGTAAAGTCATCGACATCGAAGGCAACCCGGACAGCCCCATCAATCATGGTGCGCTATGCCCCAAGGGGTCTGCGACGTTCCAATACACCGTCAATCCCAGTCGCCTGACAAAGGTATTGTATCGCGCTCCCTATAGTGACCATTGGCAAGAGAAGTCACTTGCATGGGCCATGGAACAAATCGCCCAGCGCGTCAAACAGGCACGAGATGAAACGTTCGTCGAGCGATTAGAGGATGGTCGTGAGATCAACCACACACAGGGCATCGCCTCGTTAGGCGGTGCTACACTCGACGTTGAAGAGAACTACCTGATGAAAAAGCTGTTTAGCGGCGGCTTAGGCATGGTCTCCATTGAAAATCAGGCCCGTATTTGACACAGTTCAACAGTACCCGGTCTGGGTACCACACTTGGGCGTGGGGGTGCCACCTCTTTTCCGCAAGATTTGCTCAATAGTGACTGCATTCTGATTATGGGCAGCAATATGGCTGAGGCGCATCCCATTGCATTTGGCAATGTGGTCAAAGCCAAAGAACGTGGAGCTAAGGTCATTCATATAGACCCACATTTCTCGCGTACCTCGGCTCTAGCAAATCTCTATATTCCCACGCGGGCGGGGGCCGACATCGTCTTTCTGGGCGCGATTATTCACTATTTGTTAGAAAATAATGCTTACTTCTACGACTACGTTGTAAACTACACCAACGCGGCCATGCTCATTCGCGAAGATTTTCGTGACACCGAGGAACTGGATGGCGTCTTCTCCGGCTATGACGCGGAAACGAGCAGCTACAGCGATCAAGGAAGTTGGGATTATCAACGCAACGAGTATGGCAAACCGCTGAGCGACCCCACATTACAGCATCCACAGTGTGTGCTACAAATCATGCGCCGCCATTTCGCACGCTACACCCCTGAGATGGTGGAGCAGGTATGTGGTGTTTCGCAGGAGCAATGGTTACAAGTCGTCCACACCTTGGTTGAGAATAGTGGACGGGAACGGACCACAGCACTGTGCTATGCGGTGGGCTGGACACAACACTCCAAGGGCGTGCAAATTATTCGTGCAGCCGCGATCATGCAACTGCTACTCGGCAATGTGGGCCGTCCTGGTGGTGGCATCCTAGCGTTGCGTGGACATGCTTCCATTCAAGGCTCAACTGATGTGCCAACCCTGTATGATCTACTCGCTGGCTATATGCCACAGCCCAGCGAACTGCTTACCAATAAGCCCCACATACAGGATACGCCTTCATCGACCACGTGGGGTGAAAAGCGCGACCAGGAGACAAATGCACTCACACAGCAGACGTTAGAGGACTATATCAATGCCAATGGGCAAAAACTCGGCTGGTGGTCCAACATGTCAGCGTACATGCGTAGCTTACTCAAGGCCTGGTATGGAGAAGCGGTACATGAAGAAGGGGTTGAATTTGGCTATCGCTGGCTACCAAAGATTATCGGCGATCATTCACACTTAATGACCAGCTACGCCATGCTTGACGGGAAGGTACGCGGCTACTTCCTGATGGGCCAGAACCCGGCGGCAGGCAGCACCAATGCACGCATGCAGCGTAAGGCATTAGAGCAACTCGATTGGATGGTGGTACGAGATCTCTATGAAGTGGAGTCCGCCGCATTCTGGTATAAAGGGCCAGAGCCAGTTGACCCAAGCAGTATCAAGACAGAGGTATTCTTGCTGCCTGCCGCAGCTTCCACGGAGAAAGAGGGCAGTTTCACCAACACGCAACGATTGATTCAGTGGCGTGATAAAGCGGTTGATCCCCCAGATGATGCACGCTCTGACCTGTGGTTTGTCTATCATCTCGGTAAGCGACTCAAAGCCCTGTATGCAGAGAGCACAAAGCCACGAGATCGTGGGTTGCAAGCCCTTTTGTGGGACTACGAACGCTGCGAAGTGGAACCCGACTCACGCATTCATGACGAGCCCGATGCCTTGCTGGTGCTAAAAGAGATCAACGGCTACGTGGTGTATGCACAAGATACACAAAACGCAGAGCAGAAGCAGATGAACAACCTGCATAATGCGCCTCATGTTCCTGCCTTTACCGCATTGAAGGCTGATGGTAGCACTGCCTGTGGCTCCTGGATCTATAGTGGGGTCTATCCAGAGCCAGGGAAGAATCGCGCCTCCTCGCGCACACCTGGTGGCTATACGAACTTAGAGTGGGGCTTTGCCTGGCCCGCCAACCGCCGCACCCTCTATAACCGCGCCTCAGCAGACCCCCAGGGTCGCCCGTGGTCGGAACGCAAGAAGTACATTTGGTGGGATGAGGAGCAGCAGAAGTGGGTCGGCTATGACATTCCCGACTTTCCGGTGAATAAAGCCCCTGATTACCAACCTGCCCCTGACGCAACAGGCATGGACGCTATCGCGGGCAGTGATCCCTTCATTATGAAACCCGATGGCCGTGGTTGGCTGTATGCCCCCATGGGTTTGAAGGATGGCCCATTGCCAGCGCACTATGAAGCGGCTGAGTCACCCGTGAAAAACCTGATGTACAAGCAGCAACGAAATCCCGCCGCCATGATGAATAAGGAGCGCAAAGACAACAAGCTGGCCGAGGTAGCAGATCCCAATTATCCAATTGTGATTACGACTTATCGCCTGACGGAGCATCATGTCAGTGGGCCTATGACGCGCTGGATGCCCTGGCTCAATGCCCTGCAACCAGCTCTCTTTGCTGAGCTCAGCCCCGAACTTGCCGCCGAGCATAGCATCAAGAATGGTGATTGGATGCTGATCTGTACACCACGTGGCGAGATTGAGGCGCGTGCGCTGGTCACACGCCGCATTCGCCCACTGCATATGTCGGGACGAATTGTGCATCAAATCGGTTTGCCATTCCACTGGGGTTTCCAGGGAAAGAGCCGAGGCAGCATTACTAACGACCTCACACATATGGTATTAGAGCCCAATGTGAGCATCGAAGAGGCAAAGGCATTCACTTGTAACATACGCGCCGGAAGATTGCATCATTAAGTATCGCAGGCGAGGAATGAGGGTGCAGCTAGCAATCCCATTCCTCGCCAGTGACACAAGAATATAGAGGTGTTTGTTATGGCTACATCGTCTACACAACGCTCTAGTAGACAACTACCAGTTTTGAAAGTGGTGCAGGACACGCTGTCGCCACTGCGCAAAGAGCCACCACTTCCGCAACAAGCCACGATGGGCTTTTTTACTGATACGAGCATCTGTATCGGCTGCAAAGCCTGTGAAGTGGCCTGCAAGCAATGGAATCAACTGCCCGCCACAACGCCTGATTGGAGCGGGACTAGCTACGACAACACCCGCCAATTGGGAGCGACCACGTGGCGGCACGTGCAATTCATCGAGCAGCTTGGGCAAGACCACGCTAACCATCATGAGCACCATGCACCAGCACTTCCCTTGCTAGATAATCAGCTGCTAACGGCGAAAAGTGACGGCACCATCCCACAAACGCCACCGGGGACCGCCTTACCGTTCTTTAATAGCGACCGTTGGCTCATGCACAGCGATGTATGTAAACACTGTGCCAACGCGCCCTGTCACGAGGCTTGCCCAACCGGAGCAATCATTCGCACCGAGTTCGATACGGTGTATGTGCAGCAAGATATTTGTAATGGCTGCGGCTACTGTATCGTTGCCTGCCCCTTCGGTGTCATCGCTCGCGACGAGCAAGGAGACCATCGCGCCCACAAGTGTACACTGTGTTATGATCGTTTAAAAGACGGCATGGAGCCTGCATGTGCAAAGGCGTGTCCGACAAAATCCATTCAATTCGGTGAGGTAGCACAATTACAAGCCCATGCACGTGAACGGGTGCAGTTTTTGCACGAGCAAGGTCTCGCCGAGGCACAATTATATGGTGCCGACGATAAGGTGCTGGAAGGTGGCCTGCACTCTTTCTTCTTACTACTAGATAGGCCAGAAGTATATAATTTACCAGAAAATCCGCCGCGCCCTTCAATGCATGTGGCACCTGCCTCGCTGTGGACAATTGCAGCGGCAGCCATTTTAGGGTTGCTTGGTATCATCTTCTTCAAAGAATAACTGTTTTGTGCAGAAGGATACATGTATGCAAAAGATGCGCCTTTCACCTGATATGGTCAAAGCCTTGCACCTGTTTTCTCCGTTCTTAGGTGCAATCAGCAGCATTCCGATAGAACACGTGGAACAAGGGATGCTTGAGCAAGCCGCAAAGTTGACCACTGGTTACACGCCAGACCCTGAACGCGAATTACAAGAGCCAAGTTATTATGATTATCCCGTACTCAAACCGGCTATCTGGCGCTGGGAAATTATCTGGTATTTCTTCCTCGGTGGGCTGGCTGCTGGCAGCTACGTAATCGCTAGCATCGCCTCGTTGTTTGGTTCACCGGAAGATCGCGTGGTGGCGCGTACAGGATACTATCTCTCGTTACTGGCACTGCTCCCCTGCCCAGTCCTGCTCATCAAAGACTTGGGGCGACCGGAACGCTTCCTCAATATGATGCGTGTCTTCAAGGTCAAATCTCCAATGTCGATGGGGGTGTGGGCGTTGATCTCATTTTCGCTCTTTTGCGGCCTCACTGCCAGCATTCAGGCCGCTCGTGATGGCCTACTCGGTCGCTGGTGGGGCGCACGCTTATTGGCAGCCTTGCCACAAAAATTGCTGGCCGTGCCTGGAACAGGCTTTGGCGTGTTTCTCGGAGGCTATACTGGCGTGCTCTTGACGGCAACCAGCGTCCCATTGTGGTCACGTAGCAAACTGCTGGGGGCAACTTTTATTACATCGGCATTCTCAACTGGCACGGCCCTGATCTCATTCGTCTTGCGCCTTGCTAAAGCACCCAACAGTTCGCTGCACAAGCTTGAACGCATAGAATGGTCGGCCATGCTGCTAGAGATGAGTCTGCTTCTGGCGTTCTTGCGCGGCTCTGGCCGGGCGGCTCAGCCTCTCGTCGGCACCGCCGCCAAAGAGCACGGTCAAACCTTCTGGCGTTTCATGTTTGGCGGTGGTCTCCTGCTGCCCTGGCTACTACAAACACTCTCATTTTTTGGGCTACGTAGCAAAAAAAGGAACAGTTCAAGTGCAGGTGGCCTCGTGATTTCTCTGCTGGTCTTGATGGGTGGTTATTTCCTACGCCGCACCATGGTCGAAGCGGGTCACACCTCTAGCCAGGACGCCCGTACTACGCTCTGGAATGCTCGTCGCTAGCTGGCATTTCTACCTTCCAACTTTTTTTTGGTCATCTCGTACATGTGGTAAGAATGCATACATTCATTACGATAGATTATGAGGGAAGAGGGAAGGTCTATGGCGGAGTCACAAAGCATAAGCAATACAGACGGTACTACCAATACTGACAATACCAATCAAAATAAAGCACCTATACACACAACCGTGAAGTTCACACCAGAGGGTGCGGCGAATACGATAACGGCACCGATGGACGATCAGCCAGAGGAAGCAAGCACGGCCGAAGAAAGCTTGCAGCTTACGGTGATTGAGGGCTTCCAGATTGGACGTGGCATAGCACGTCTTGATCCAAACGACATAGCCCGCTTAGGATGCCAAGCAGGGGATGTGGTTTTGATTACCGGTGCTCGCACCACATCTGCGAAGCTCGTCCCTAGTGCGCTGGTTGATCGCGGCAAGCAAACGATTCAGATGGACAGTCAGGTGCGACAGAACAGTGCAGCGGGTCTGGGTGAACGTGTAACCGTGCGGAAAGCGAAGGTGCAGAACGCGGAAAAGGTGTCATTACTGCCCCTGAGCGGTGGCGCACCGATCCAAGAAAGCGATTTACAATACATTGCGCGCTACTTGCTTGGCCTACCCATTACGATAGGTGATTTACTGCGTGTGGGCACCCCCGGCACGGCACCACGCGAGTTTCTGATTATTGGCACGACACCTGCCACACCAAGCTACACCATTCGCAAGCGCGACACAGGACAACTCCCCATCGTGCAGCCGCCCCTGCCAGAGGCAACCATCGAGACTGACTCCGAAGCGGTGTTAGTGCAGCCAAACACGATTGTTCGCGCACAGGTACGCGGAGCGACTAGCAACACGCCGGGGCGCGTCGGCTATGAAGATATCGGAGGTCTGGGGAAAGAGCTGCAACGCATTCGCGAAATGATTGAGCTTCCACTCAAATATCCAGCTGTCTTCGACCGTCTGGGCGTCGAGCCACCCAAAGGGGTGCTTCTCTACGGCCCTCCCGGAACGGGCAAAACGCTGATTGCGCGTGTCGTCGCCGCAGAAACCAATGCCGCCTTTTTCGTTATTAACGGGCCAGAAATCATCAACAAATTTTATGGCGAAAGCGAATCGCGCCTGCGTAACCTCTTCCAGGAGGCCCAGCGCAGAGCACCTAGCATCATCTTCATTGATGAATTGGATGCCCTCGCGGCCAAACGAGCCGAGACGGGAGGAGAGGTCGAGCGGCGCATCGTCGGCCAACTGCTCGCCTTGATGGACGGCATGGCCTCACGCGGACAGATCGTGCTGATTGGAGCGACAAACCAGCCTAACGCACTCGACCCCGCGATTCGCCGCCCCGGACGTTTCGACCGCGAGATTGGGTTGCGCGTCCCCGATGTACGTGGACGCACGGAGATACTGCGCATTCATAGCCGCGACGCAGCCCTGGCAAACGACATTGACTTCGCACGCCTAGCACAACTCACGCCCGGCTTCGTGGGAGCCGATCTTGAGGCACTGTGTCGCGAAGCCGCTATGATTGCATTGCGTCGCGTACTACCGCATATTGACTACCAACGCGGCTACATTCCCTATGAAACGCTGGTCAACCTTAACATCACCATGGCTGATTTCCAGGCTGCACTGCGTGAGATTGAACCATCAACGACGCGCGAGGTCTATGTCGAGGTAAGTGAGACCTCATGGGATGACGTTGGTGGCTTAGAGGATGTCAAGACGACCTTGACGGAAAGTGTAGAATGGCCGTTGCGCTATCCAGAGGTGTATGCGAACGCGAAGGTTGAGGCACCACGTGGCATCTTGCTTGCAGGCCCGCCGGGATCAGGCAAAACGATGATGGCCCGTGCCCTCGCGAACCAGTGTGAGGCCAGCTTCATCTCTATCAAAGGACCAGAATTGCTTTCCAAGTGGGTCGGAGAGTCAGAAAAAGGTGTACGCGAGGTCTTTCGGCATGCCAAACAAGCCGCCCCCTGTATTGTCTTTTTCGACGAACTGGACGCACTCGCCCCGCGCCGTGGTGGAGGTGGCGATAGTCACGTAGGAGATCGAGTGATTGCTCAATTGCTCACCGAGATGGATGGTATCGAAGGCCGCGAAGGGGTGATCGTGTTAGCCGCCACCAATCGACCTGAGTTAATCGACCCGGCTCTGTTGCGTCCCGGTCGCTTTGATCTGGTAGTGGAGTTACAATATCCGAATGAGCGTGAACGGCAAGCCATTTTCTCCGTTCATATGCGCAATCGGCCAATCGCCACAGAGATTACAGCAGCGGAATTGGCTCGCCTCACCCCGGGCAGAAGTGGTGCCGATATCGAAGCCATTTGTCGTCGTGCGGGCTTGCTTGCCCTCCGAGAGTGGATCGCGCCGAAGTTAGCCCTTGGGCGTGTGCTGATCACCGAAGAGAAAGAAGGCAACACGCAAGAGCAACCAGAGGATACAGCACCAGAAAATGGCTCTGCACCAAACATACCTGCGGCACGTTTCGAGATCAAAGCTGAGCATTTCGCCCATGCAATCGACGAGCAGCGTGAACGCTACAATGTGCAGGAGGAGGCCGAGGAAACCATTACCCGCCAAGAGGAGAATCGCCAGCGCTTGCTCGACATGGCGGAGAAGGTTAGCTCTCCGCAGAAGCAAGATTTGCGCGGTTTCCGTCTCTGGCTAGCTCGACTTTTTGGCCTAGTATAACATTTCGCCTACTATGGAGGAGAAAAAGCGGTAGCTGGGTAAGCTAATATGCTTGCCCAGCTACCGCTTTTTCTCCTCTATTTGCTCTTTTACAGGAAAAACTTCCATCTTCGTGCTGATACCCCACAAAAGGTGCGCAAATTGCGTCTTTCTTATTAGAAGCCCATTAGTAGCCCATTAGTAGCCCAAATTAGGGACAAAATAGGCAATTTTGGCTATACGTGTCAAAGATGTGCATATGATACGTCGTTTTTAGTACAAATGTAAAAAGTGTGTAAGCACATATGTAAGTTTTTGTTGGAAATGTTTAAAATTGCGTACATTCTCCACTTACAAATTATAGGTCACTATGCTATACTCTATACGGTGGTGAATGTACTAGGCAGTGAAGGGAGCAGTAAGTGTTACTTACATCCGACAACTTCTCTTCCGTCTCTCGTAGGCAAGTTATTGATGCGTACCTAAAAGCCCTACAGTTGATTGATGAGCGTGTTACGCCTCTTCTCGGCAAAGCTACAACCCGCGTTCTCGTACAAGGTGCCGCCAAGCGAGTCATGGATAAACATTCATTCCTTTCTTTTTTTGTTACTATGCCTTATACTGATATTGTTCCGTCGGTTATCCATGAACAGCTTTCTGGCAATACTGTACAAGAACTTGCATCTGGACTCAATGCCCTCCTCGATGAGTGCTTTGCAGGACTCAAAGAACTCACGGGAAATCTCATTGCGCCCCCGCTTTATGCTGAAGTGACCCGTCATCTTCGGCAGATTCAGTAGCAAGAATGCGTGGAGAGTAGCGTGCAGTCAAGGTCTCAGGCTAGTCTCAACATCGAAGGTACTGCTAGTACCTTCGATGTTGAAAGTACACATAGCACACATAACCTAGATGGCGTGCAATATATGAAAAGCCATTTCGATATTTCCAATAAAATTGGTGAACCTACACTAACCAATATTCAGGATGAATTAGAATACATCAATGCTATTGGGAAAAGCTTCGTTGCTGCTATTGACCGCTTCCACGTCCATCGTGCTCTTCTTACTGCCCTACAAAGCTTATACAGTTTCTCTGCGTGTTGCATTTTACTCAAGAATGAGCGCGAAACATTCGATTTATTTGTTATTCCCTGCCAACCGTTAAGTGCCTCATTCATTGAAGATATGTTTCAGCGCATTGTGAAAGCTGCAATTGTGGTAGACTTTCCCGGCACATCGGTAGAGCAACTCAAAAAAGTTGCCTATTTTGATGCACCAGATGAGGTCGCACAATACCGAACGCAGGAGGCTATTGCCTGCACCGAAATTGGCTCACATTGGAGCCTCCCCTTGACCGTCGAGAATCGCATTATTGGTATCCTCAGCTTATTTGATGAGGTCATTGGCACCTTTGATGCCGACCCAAGCATGTTGCGGATAACGGCTATGATTGCCGACTACGCCGCAGTCGCGCTGGACAATGCCCGCTTGCGCGAACGCGAGAATGCGTTATGGCGCAGTGCCGAACTGGGACGGAAACGCCTGGAACTCATCTTGAGGAGTATGGCGGAATGCTTATTCATCACGAATAGCGATGGTGCCATTGTTTCACTCAATCCCTCAGCACAACAACTCTTCGCCCGTGAGGGCATCGAGCTAAAACTCAACGTTCCACTACGTGACCAGGACGTTGTTCACAAACATGGCTGGCTTCTTCGCCTTGCAGATATTATCATTCAAGCGCAAGCAGGGGAATCCGTTCTCAATCAAGAATTGATTATCAATGAGCATGGTGAAACCGTGCCACTGACACTTAGTGTCAGTGCATCTCCTCTCCACGAACAAGACACAGCGAATGTAGAACCAATCGAGGCGGTCGGGGTGGTGGTCGTGCTCAATGACGTGACATCAAGCAAGCAGCTCAATCGCTTGAAAGATGAATTCGTCTCGGTAGTATCCCATGAATTACGGACGCCGTTGACCACCATTAAAGGTTACACCCAACACCTTGTGCGACGCATCGAACGCCGCCTACATAAAGCACTCAGTGGTCATGACAACCAGCAAGCAGCTCAATCGCCAACGGTCGAGTCACCAGAAAGGGCTGATTTGCGCAGTTTACATATTGTGCAAAGCCAGACCGATCATCTGGAACGGCTTGTGAATGAGCTCCTTGATCTCTCACATGTGCAAGAAGGGCAACTTACACTTAAATATAGTACCTTTTCCCTGGCAGATGTGCTCGCGGATTGCGTCCATTCTGTACAGGTGAGTACAGAACAACACACGCTCTCTTTTCAATGCTTGGTAGAGGATACCGAGGAGACACCTATCACGGCGGATCGTGAACGTATCGCGCAGGTGATAGGAAACCTACTAGATAACGCGATCAAATACTCGCCACAAGGTGGACAGATCGTGGTCTCGCTGGAGATGAGGCAGGGGAATTACTACATACAAATCATCGATCAAGGTATTGGTGTGAGTACCGAGCATTACGACCATATTTTTGAGCGTTTCTATCGCATCCGCAGTGCTACCAGCCATTTCTCAGGCATTGGGCTTGGCCTTTATGTCGCGAAAGCGATTATTGAGCGGCATGGTGGCGAGATTGGCTTCTTCAATAATGCCAACATTGGCACAACGTTCCACTTTACGCTGCCACTGAGACCTCGTACACAACCACTCTCCTGACATCAACAGAGCTAACACACATGCCAACCTACATCGTCAAAATGCCCGTAACAGGTCGATTGGGTTTGCACCAAAGTGGTCACTCAAGTAGCTGTAGCCAAAAGGCGTAAAATGAATTTTTGTCCAGGTTGAACGGAGCAATTGCATGCTGCGCAGAATACGTGCTTCCCCCCATAATGGATAGCGCAAGTCACGAAGGGCATTCACAACATCCCGTGTACTGGTGATACACATGCCACACGCGATTACCAACGCCTCAAAGAGAGGATAATGTGGCAAGGTGATTGGTGCGATGGCTGAAAACAGACCAATATACAGCACTCCGCCTGACACCAGGGCAGGGCAAATCACATCTAGCCAGATATACCACAATGACGGTTCCCGCAGAAAGAGCACGGTGACACCCAGAGGGCCAACCGCCCAACCAACAAGAGGTTCTTGTCGCACCACTGTCACCAGGACGTGGGTGCCAACAAAAAGCGCGAGCCATGCTATTAACACCACGCCTAGCCCGAAGAGATTTGTCACGTGGAAGCTTGTCCATATACCCTGCATACTCACACTCCTACGGTGCATGCCTGAGATCACTCGATCACTTACTCTTTATTATAAGCTAACAAAGAGGGCTTGTGCAATTGTGATAGCACTCCTGTTCTGCTCATTTTTCACGCTCGTTCTTCACACTTTTTCACGCTTAGGCGCGCTTGCTCTCGCTTGCTCTCACCTATTCATGCCAACCTTGTTGACCTACGAGAGGAACAAAGACACATTCCCCTAATGAGACCTCTCGGATTGAGGTTCCATTGCCCTGCGAGGAACGTTCGCGCCATAAAACACGCAGGTTTTGACGATCACGCCCACCAATGGGAATGACCAGCAAGCCATCCACCGCTAATTGGTCCATCAGGTGTGCTGGAACTTCTGGTGCCGCCGCAGTCACGAGAATACGATCATAGGGAGCGGCATCTGGCCAACCGAGTGTGCCATCACCTACATAGATAGACACATTTGCTGCATAGTCAGGGTAAAGATGACGGGCAGCAGTATAGGCCAGACGCGGATGACGTTCGATGCTATGGACAAAAGCCGCGAGTTGTGACAAAATTGCGGTTTGATAACCGGACCCTGTCCCGATCTCCAGCACGCGTTCGGTGCCTGTCAGAGAGAGGGCCTGTGTCATGACCGCTACCATCAAGGGTTGAGAAATGGTCTGACCCATATCAATTGGTAAAGCTCGATTTTCATATGCCCTCTCATAGTGTACCTCATCAACGAAACGTTCACGGGGGGTGTATGCGAGCACAGAAAGTATACGGGTATCATGTATGCCCGCTTTTAACAGTGCTTCGATGAGACGATGGCGTTGGGTTTCAAGGTAATCTGGCATGATAAATGAGAATCTCTTTTTCCACGGGAACGGCTCGGTTCTACGATGAATGCATACGATGGGGACATGCTACGAGGGTGTTTTGGTAAGCTATAATTGCCATATTCATTGCTAAAACAGAGAAGGCCGAATAATCCTCTCCTTATTCAGGGTGACTATCCAGCTTTCTATTTCATCATGGGCACTACTGGTATCGAACCAGTGACCTCTTCGGTGTGAACGAAGCGCTCTCCCACTGAGCTAAGTGCCCTTGCCTATGACAAGAGCAACTATAGCATTAGCGTAAAAAATTGTCAAGCGTGATAGCACAGTTTTTTATGCGGGTAGTCAAGATATTGTCCAGTCACGAAGAACAAGCACCATCCGTATTACCTATATACGTATTACCATTTAGAAAGGGATCAGAGAATGAAAAAAACACTCGCGAAATGGCTGGTCGGAGCCGTTCTTCTGCCAGCAGTGATGCTCGTGCTGCAACGACGCATCAATGAACTGATTGATGAACGCCTGTAACGAGCACTAGCAACTCATGCATATATGCTTTACGCAGATATGGTATACTGAAGGACAGTTCTATTCTATGTTCTTCAGGAGTATTTTATGAATGACAAACCTGTAAGTGCTAGTGCTTCAGCACAAGAGCCGATGTCCCAAACAATGAATAAAGACCCGAATATGGCTTCCACTGAAAAAGCCAGTGCATTGGAGAGCACCTCAGCAAATGTGACAAGTACGACTCCCGTCGCTGCCGCAGATAGAGAGGGCCGCAAGGTCTACGGAACAGCCAAGACAGAAAACCTGCGCGACTCTGGTTTATGGCGTTTCATCTTGCCCGCCTTTGTCGCCGTCCTATGCTTAGGGCTACTGGCCGTACCTCTTATCATTTTGATACCATTACTTTCTACGTCTCTTGATGCGAGTGCGGCTGCAAATAAAGAGAACATTTCCCTAACATGGCTTTGGATAACGATGATTGTAATCGAGGTTGGATTGGCTGTTGTCGTTATTTGGGGACTGCTCAGAATATTCATGACGCAAGCGGGGAACTATCATCGCTAGCTCGTTGATACTCTCAGTGAAACAAAGAGGCACTATGCACATCTCTAGAGTAAATCACACCACGGCTGCACAAGCTCGTGGTGTTACTATTGTAATAGACGTTATCCGCGCCTTTACCGTCGCGGGCCATGCTTTTGCCAGAGGCGCACAAACCCTCTGGCTGGTACGTGACATTGAAGAGGCTCTAGCACTACGCGAACGTGTCTTTGCGGAGGCCACTTCGACAGAGAAGCCACCTGTCTTTCTGGCGGGAGAACATAAAGGCAAGCTCATTCCCGGCTTTGACTTCAATAACTCACCTGCGTACATGTCGCGGGCTGACGTTCAGGGTGGCCTCGTGATTCAACGGACGGGAGCAGGAACACAGGGCGCGGTCGCAGTGGCCCACACACCTTATATCTTGCTTTGTGCATTGACAAACGCGCAAGCCACCGCCGCCTATGCGCGCACCCTCGCCACAAAGACAGCCGGTGAAATTACTCTTTTTCCCACGGGCTCAGAGGATGATTTTGCCTACGGAAGTGAAGATATCTATTGCGCTGATTATGTTGAAGCCCTTTTAGAAGAGCGCGGCGATACCCAACAACTCTTAGAGGATCGCATTGCGCAGTTACGAGCCTCCATTCGCTTTGAACTTTGGCAGGAAGGTGACGCCGACTTTCCCGCAGAGGATATTCCAACGGTACTTGACGTAGACCGCTTCCACTTCGCCATGCTAGGCATCCGCAAACAGTGGCACGATATCACGTATATCGAGGTCCAACGCATTAACGTATAACAGCATCATATTGCTATACCATACACAGTACGGTGTTGCTAGCGTAAACAGTACTTTTTTGCTGGCAACATCGTACCCTGGATGATTCTTACTTCACAATGATCGTCGCCAGCATCGAAGGGTGTATCTGGCAATGATACTTATAGGTTCCCGGCTTCGTGAACTTAAAGCTAAATGTGTTGCCAGGACTGATCGGATTGCTAGCACCCGAATCAAACGTTTTGCTGTCATCGCTTGTCACCGTATGGGGAGCCTGTGTATTGTTCGTCCAAATCACGGTTGTACCAATTGCCACCGTCAGAGAAGCAGGGTTAAAGGCATAGCCGCTACTTGTCTTTATAATGCCAATAGCTTGTGTTGGGCCAGTAATTGCCGCAGTTGGCGTAGGGGTCGGTACTGGTATGCTTGTCGGGGTAGGGGCAGGAGTGTCGGTGGGAGCCACAGAGGTCGTGCTTCCGCCACCACCGTTCCCATATGAAGAGCTGGTTCCACTATTACCGCAGGCAGTAAATAGTAACACCAGTAATAGGAATGACAGCAGTGTTGAAACAATAACAAGACGATGATGTATAACCATGTAGCGTTTTTCCTTCTTATCCGATTGTGTAGAAATTTGGCATTAAACATTCATACGTATGAAAGTTACACCCTTAAAATATACGTTATACAGATGGGCTAAATCGGCATGTGGGATATAGTAATATCAGGCTATAGGAGCATATGAGAAGCAATATTGCTCACAAAAATGCTTGACTTTTGCTACTTCTGTGAGTACACTCTGTATCAGATTGAGCGTTATTTATTCCAAGTCTATGCTTGATGAGCAAAAAGGAGGTGAGTTCTATGCAGAAAAACCATGCAACAGGAACACAGCATGCGCGAAGTGGCGGAACTCATCTATCAAGCGACGTAGGAGTGTAGTCGAGAAAACCCTATGCTAAAATGCGTTGTTAGTCAAAACGTGCAACGAACAGTATCACTCTGTTTGCACGATTTCCCCGCCCCTTCCTCTCATAGTGCTATTGTTCCCCCCACAAAGATAAAGGTCAATGTATATTCCAAAGAACGTGCATGAACCATTTACGAGTTGTCGCTCCTATCCATCATATGACAGGAGTTTGTACATACCTCTACCCATATATCAGACAAGAAAGGTCCATTAACCTTGCTTGAACACATGACTTCTGTATGCCCAGAAGAAAGTCATCACAACCTCAAAGGAGAGGAGGTGAAAGCATGAGAGGAAAGCTTCGTGACAAACGTTCTGAGGCGAAACGAGACATCTTCAAACGCGACGTTATCGAGCGACGACGCATAACAAACAGACGCGATAACCGTTCGCCGATCTGGCTCAATCAGTCAGATGAAGACGATAACCTGTTGTTGGAAGAGGAAACCACAGCGGAAGAAAACCCCGCAGAGGTACCTGCACCACCACAACCACAAAAAGCCACGAAATAAATGAACCAAGGATACAGGGTACGGCGCGCTTCTGCACGCCGTACCCTGTATCCTTGGTTCATTTATTTCGTTTGCTAAGGAATATCGATTTCTGGAAAGAGGCGACGAGCAATCACAAGACGCTGAATCTGTGCTGTTCCCTCGAAGATATCAAAAATCTTGGCGTCGCGGAACCACTTATTGAGGAACTGTTTCGCCTCGCTATTCTCGCCGGGGGCAGAGATACGCACCCCTGCCGAGGTTACTTTCATCACCAATGCGCCCGCATAAGCTTTACTCATCGAAGCTTCTTTCGAGTTAGGAATGCGCTTATCCGCCATCCAGCCCGCACGCCAGACGAGAAAGCGGGCCATCTGCAACTCTTGCCCCAACTCCTCTAGCTCGACCTCAATGGCATGCCGTTTGTGCGCTGGATAGCCTTTGGGCAATTCTTCCTTCACCCACTGGCAAGTCATCTCATAGGACGCACGGGCAAGGCCAACCGCCAGCGCGCCAACCATCGGACGCGTCGCATCGAGCGTTCCCATCGCCGCCTTAAAGCCTGCCTTCTTGCTCTTTTCGCCTCTTCCCGCCAACAGATGATCCTGCGGGATGCGGCAATTTTCGTAGACAAGCTCGGCTGTCTGTGAAGCACGGAGACCCATTTTCTCCTCAATGCGTCCCACACTAAACCCTGGTGTTCCTTTTGGCACCACAAATGGACGGATACCCTCACGGCCAAGGCTTTTATCGATAGTGGCGAAGGTGATCACGATGTCAGCACGCGCACCATTCGTGATGTAGTGCTTATGACCATTCAGGACCCATTCATCGCCATCCAATACCGCAGTGGTGGCAATACCTGAAACGTCCGAGCCAATCCCGGGCTCCGTCAACGCTAATGCTCCCCAATGCAACTGGCCATCCATATAGGGGCCAAGAAAGCGGGCCTGCTGTTCGGGCGTTCCCTGTGAAAGAATCGGTGGGGCCGCGAGGCCAGGGCCAGGAATGGCCGTCGAAAGGCCAGCATCGCCCCAGGCCATTTCCTCTTGCGAGAGCAAGGAAAGCACATTCTCCTGCTTCTCTTCACCCTCGGCACCTTGCATGCGCGCTTGGCCAGAGGAACCCGCCCAAAAGCGTTGCTGCATCCCCAGGAAGAACGATTCAGGGACCTTCTCGCTACGATCACATTCCAGTGAAATTGGCCGCATTTCTTCTACCGCTACCTGGTGTGCATAATCGCGAAAGGCAAGTTGCGACTTGCTGAGTGTAAAGTTTATCGTCATGGTGTTTCTACTCCATTGCAGCGGCGTTACGCGCCCACATCTCGACGGGATGATCTTGAATATAGCCTGCACCACCCAATACCTGAACGGCATCGAGCGTCGCGGACTTGGCAATTTTCACGGCCTGCTGGTGAGCGGCCTCCGAGGTGCGGATCAAGGTCTCGCTATCTGCCCCGTCATCCCACTGCACTGCCGCATCCCAGAGCAAGAGGCGAGCTGCATCCAACTTCATCGCCATCTCCGCAATAATGAAGGCGATGCCCTGATAAGACGCGATGGGACGGCCAAAGGCGATCCGATCCTTTGCATAATTTCTAGCATATTCAAGACTGGCATGCGCCATGCCACACGCGACACCCGCACGCAGAATGTTGGCGAGGCTCACCGCAAGCACAACACCCTTACTCCCCACAGTGCCTAACAAGGAGCCGGGCTGCAATACCACGTTATCAAAGGTATAGCCTGCACTGGGAGCTGCGCTTAAGCCTAGCTTTTGTACGTCCTGCTGAATGTGAAGACCATCAGTTTCATGCACAACGACAGCACACAAGCCCCCAAGACTTCTGCTACCTTCAATACGACAAATTACCACCCGTGGCTGTGACTGAGCCCCATGAATGACATCACGCTTCGTGCCATACAAAATGTAGTGCTCTCCCTCAAGGCGAATTGTCGCGCTAATGTCAGCTACGGCATAACCGCCTGTCCGCTCGGCAAAGGCAAAACTACCACGCTGCGTATGGCCTGTCTTTTCATCGCTAAAGGCTGGTAGGTAGAGTTCTTGCTGGCTTTCAGCACCTGCCAGAGCAACGGCCAGCGGCCCCAACAGCGAACCGAGCACATTCATCGCCAGACCACCATCGCCAAAGCCTAGTTCCTCAGCAATCAATGCATAAGTCAGAGCCTCAACACGGCCTGAGCCACCATAGATTTCTGGGAAAGGGGTAGTCAACCCTGTTCGGGCCAGCGTTTGCATTAACGCTGCTGAAATATCACCATTTTTTTCCGCACTACGTCCCTGTAAACGTAGCTGCTCCATCGCTACGCTCTGAGCCAGGTGGCGTATCTCCTCTTGCTCTTCCGTTGGAGCGAAATTGAGCATGAAATTTTATCCTTTCGCTACTCGTTGCAGTGTGTTTGCCTCGCTTGCGGCATACTCAACAATGAAATATATCCAACATTCCTCTGCATTTTCATTGTACGTTATGATGCAGGGCTTTTACCAGTGGACGATTTTGAGGAAAGAAGAAAAAGCTGCGACTCAATAGCTGTTTTATCCTTGTCATAACTGGCTGAGATAGCATACACTGTTGTTGGTAGAACACGGGTACAGCCACTTCTGGGCATTTTATTTTATGCACCTCAAGCACAGAGTGTCATGTGATGCCAGGAAGTACAGCTACAGTTCAACATAGCTTATTTACAAAGGAGTATTTGTATGGCCGAAAACACTTTCCAGAAAGCAAGCATCACCGCCGAGGCTGCTGAACGTATTCTCAAGGCAGCGGAAGCAAAAGCCTTGGAGATGGGCAAGCAGATGTGTATCGCCATCTGCGATGAAGATGGCACACTGAAGGCTTTTCGTCGCATGGATGGCGCGCCGCTCTTGAGCGTACAAATCGCGCAGGACAAGGCGTATACCGCGATTAGTTTTGGTGGTTTGGCAACACATGAGTGGTACGAATTCATCAAAAATGATCCCCCACTACTGCATGGTATTGTCAAGACCGATCGCTTAATTGTCTTTGGCGGCGGCTACCCCCTCAAGACAGATGCAGGTATCATTGGTGGCATTGGGGTAAGCGGTGGTCACTACTCAGAGGACATGGAAATCGCAAAAGCTGGCCTGGCCACCCTCTAACATCCCCTACACAAGAAGAGCAGCCACCGTCCTACATGTGGTAATTAACCATGTGTAGTGCAGTGGCTGCTCCGCTATCCAACCTTTTATACGATGCTGCATATTCTCTCAGCGCAGTCGCAGCCATGTGTGTATGATACAATGGCATTTGACACACAAAAGCAGATGCTCACGAAAGGATGACATATGCGTATTGTCTCACTACTGGCAAGTGCAACAGAGATGATCGACGCACTGGGCTGCCTCGATCAACTGGTGGGCCGCTCACATGAGTGCGATTATCCATCAGAGGTGTTGCAGCTACCGTTACTCAGCAACGCGCAAATCAATATTGATACAAGTAGTGAGCAGATTGATGCCCAGATTAAGCAACTGGCACAGACAAAAGAGCAGGTACAAAACGACGCATTCAAGGCATTGAGCATTTATGCTATTGATGTGAAACAACTACAAGCTCTTGAGCCGGATATCATCTTTACACAAACACAATGCGAGGTCTGCGCCGTGAGTGAGCGCGACGTAAACCGCGCTCTGGCACAAATGACCGGACTTCATCCACAGATCGTTTCTCTGGCACCTTATAGACTGAGTGATGTATGGGAAGATGTCTTGCGCGTGGGCAGCGCACTGGGGCGACAAGAGCAGGCAAAAGCACTTGTAGCTAGCTATGAACAACGCCTACAAAATTTGCAGCATATCACACATGATCTTAACGCAGGCAAAAGCAGACCGCGGGTAGCGGTGCTCGAATGGCTCGATCCCCTGATGGGTGCAGGCAACTGGACGCCGGAGCTCGTGATGTATGCAGGTGGAGAGCCGCTATTTGGAGAAGTGGGCATGCATTCGCCGTGGCTCACATGGGAAGAACTTCAGGCAGCTGATCCTGACGTGCTCATGCTGGCCCCCTGCGGCTTCACTTTGGAACGCACACAGCTTGATCTTGCCTTGCTGCGGCAACATCCCATCTGGTCCTCGTTACATGCAGTACAGCAGCAACGCGTCTATGCCATTGATGGCAACGCCTACCTGAATCGCTCCGGCCCACGCTTAGTTGAGTCAGCCGAACTGCTCGCCTATTCGCTCTGGGGCGAGGCACTCGGTATCTCGATCGACACACAAGGGTGGCTGCACGTAGCATAAAACAAAATAGTTGGTAGAGATATCCACAAGAGGGATCAACCTGATCCCTCTTGTGGATATCTCTACCAACTATTTACCTATTTTTTGGCGGAGGAGGCCCAGAAGAGGCCCAACACAATAGCCGCGAAGACCAGTAGCATGATGGTCATCACTGGATTGACCACCCCGCTTACCGGCCATTGAAAGACCGCGGCACCAAGCAAATAAAGTAGCCATAATACACCAAGAGCTGGTAGAAGCAACAAAACGTTATAACGTGCATTACGGGAGAGACTGCCGCGCTGTCGTTGTTCACGAACGACATACTCAAAATCTGTATCTAACGGTTCCATGATACTTTTCCTTACATTATGCTGTTACATGGTAAACATGTATGGGAAATAGATCGAACTATAAGGCAAGGAGTACAAGCCATCTCTGCTGACAGCTTGTCTTCACTTATCCTATTATAGTCCTTCCAGTCTATGAGCGCAACCACGCTAGGGACCAACCATGCCTTGTCTCTCCCTTTATACCTTACGCCTCTGGCTTGCGCGCCCTATAACGGGCAAATAAAAATGGCCCCAAAGGGCCTACGCAACCGATGATTGGATGGTGGAGTCAATTGTGGAAGTGGAGGGTTCAGTCAGTAAGGACGTAATCGAGGGGAGAAGGCGATGTTTATTGCGGTAACGACGCAATTCTAGCGCACTTATTTGATACATGGTGCCATCAGTTGAGAAGGATATTTGGCCTTCGGCAATCGCACTACAAACATCAGCAAGAGTCGGGATACGGTCGGACATGTTAGACACCTCCCTACAAAATACTGCGACGCTCTCTTGATAGAGATGTAATCCAATTTACGATTTCTATCACTTACACGACTAGGAGCGTTTTCTCGTTTCGCCTTTTCATTAACAACACAGGAAACGTCGTGTTTATTCCCGAAATAGCCTACTACTCTCTACTCACTCTCCTCTTCTTCAGAGTTATCAGAATCGTTCTCAGTGACAATTTCTGCTTCATCGTCATCCAAAAGCCCTTTGATAGGATCAATATACATCATTTGGCGGATGAGGTCAACCTGTTTTATCACGTCTTTGATCGCGGGTATGAGAATTTGCTTTTTGTCGGCAGCCTTCACCACATAGACATCATTGCTACCAGTCACCATAATATCGACAATCACGCCAATTTCCTTGCCACTAAGCGTGGCAACATGCAAACCAAGAATATCATGTTGATAGTAGGAGTCGGGCGGCAATTTTGCGAGCTGGTCTAGGGGTATGCACACATCAAAACCGCGCAATTTGTCCGCAGTGTTGGCATCAGGAATGCCGGACAGCTTGAGGAGGACCATGTCGCCTTTATATGGGCGCACAGCCTTAATCTTGTAGAGCATATGGTCAGGTCCGAGATGAATAGCATCCAGACTGGCGAAGCGGTTAGGGATATCGCTTAATGGAAAAACCTTCATTTCCCCCTGAAGACCAAAAGGGGCCACTATTTTTCCGATAGTAGCCCACTCTGTTTGTCGTTGCATCAGCGTGACTTCCCTATAGAATTTCTAGCGAGGTGTGACGACCTTCGCGTGCTCCACCAGCACGTAACAATGAACGCATTGCCTTGGCAACGCGCCCCTGGCGCCCAATGACTTTGCCAAAATCATCCGGTGCGACATGCAGTTCTAAGACCAGGGAATTGCGATCATTGCGAACTTCACGTACCTGCACAGCAGTAGGATCATCTACCAGTGACTGAGCAATATACTCAATGAGTTTACGCATAACCTACACCTTACTTTGCAATGTAGTGGTGCGTGTACGCACCAAACCAGAATAGAGCGGTAAGCGGTATTATTTCGCAGGTGTTTCAGGCGTTGCTGCTTTTGCAGAGGCGGCGGCGGCTTTTTCCTGTAGGAAACGTTCCATTACCCCTGCCCGTTTGAATAAGCTCTCGACAGACTCTGTTGGCTGTGCGCCATTCTTGAGCCATTGCAAGGCTTTTTCTGCATTCACGTTAATAGTGGAAGGCTCTGTGCGCGGATTATACCAACCAATATTCTCAATAAAGCGGCCATCACGTGGGCTACGTGAATCAGCAACAACGATACGATAGCTAGGGGCCTTTTTCATGCCCGTGCGTCTTAAACGAATCTTGACAGTCATATTTTCTTTTTTCACCTCTTCCCCGTTCATGGGGTTGTACTATTTGTAAGTAATGCCACGTTCGAGCATGACGCGCACAACTCAAATAAGCACGACGCCCCTGAACAACGGCCACATTAGGATAGCACGCAGTTGGCTTTTTGTCAATCGCAAGCGGACGGCCCCACCCCAGCCGCGCTGAAACTGGTCCCTATGCCCTCCCTACGCTCCACACCTTAATTCACCCCAAAAATCATTGCTTTTCAGGCCAAAATAGTGTACACTTTATGAGTACGTAAACACACATCCTCAACAGGAGAAGACACATTGTAATTATGAGCACATTCTTCTAGGCAGCATCCCCACTTTCACAGAGCTTATCATAGCTTCTTTTTGCTGCCCCGTGTTGTGCTCAGATATCAACAGCGATGTGGATTCAACCACGGATGCATACCGCACGCATACGCCTAGCATACCATCCACCGTCCACTCAACACATGCGCACCATAGAGAGCACAACACCTCACTCTTTCTGTTATACCATCATTTCTTTCTCTAGTAGTGAGGTTTGTCTATGTTACTATCAGTACGCAATCTTTCAAAATCACATGGTGTCGTTACCGTCTTGCAGAATGTCTCATTTGTGGTCAACGCACAAGAGCGTATCGGCATAGTTGGGTCAAACGGCGTGGGAAAAACGACACTCCTCAAAGTGCTGATTGGCCAGGAAGACCACGATAGCGGCACCATCAATTATGGCACCTCAGTCGAGTTTGGTTACCTTTCGCAAACAACGCCCGATTTCTATGGTCGGACCATCGAAGATCTTATCATGGAGTCGGTTGGCAATCTGCGCCAGTTAGAAGAGCGGATGCACCAGCTAGAGGCAGCACTGGCAAACGCGGATGAAGCGACCTTGCCAACGCTGCTGGAAGAGTATACGCTCGTTGTTACCCGCTTTCAGGATCGTGGCGGCTATGAACTTGACTATAAGATAGACAGTATCCTGGCAGGTCTGCACATCGACTATCTGCCACGCACGCAGGAAATGCAGAAGCTTTCCGGTGGAGAAAAAGCACGTGTGGGGCTGGCAACGCTGCTGCTACGTTCACCGGAGTTACTGCTACTCGACGAGCCAACAAACCATCTGGATTTTGCCAGCATGGAGTGGCTAGAATCCTACCTTGCCAGCTACAATGGTGCAAGCTTGATCGTTTCTCATGATCGTCAATTTTTGAATCGAGCCATTAACCAGATTTTTGAGATCGACGAGTACGAGCACCATTTGAAACGCTACGAAGGCAACTACGACGCTTTTGTGGCCACAAAAGCTGCCGAGCGTGCGAAATGGGAGGCAGACTACGAACGGCAGCAGGAAGAGATGCAAGAACTACGCAAGCGCATCAAGGTAACAGGCCGCCAAATTGGGCATACGAACCGCGCTCCACGTGACAACGATAAGTTCGCACGCTACTTCTTTGGCCAGAATGTTGATGCCGCCGTCTCACGCAATATCAAGGCAGCAGAAGAACAGCTACGGCGAATCGAAGCAGACCCGATTCCGCCACCACCAGCATTGTTGCAGGTCAACTCACACTTTAGTGGAACAGGTATAGCATCGCAAATGGTGCTGAATATTGCTGATCTCTCGAAAAGCTGGGATGGTCGTATCGTGCTCGACCATATCAATATGGTCTTGCCAGCACAGGCGCGTATCATCTTGATAGGCCCAAATGGTGCAGGGAAAACCACGCTGTTCCGTACCATTATGGGGCTCGAGCAGCCCGATAGCGGCGAGGTGCATGTGGTAGGAAGCGCACGTATTGGTTATCTCCCCCAGGAACCCGCGCTGCTCGATAGAGATACCACAGTCATAGAACGCTATCGCTATGGGCAGGTCGGCTACGAGGGGGAATTTATCGGGCGTCTGCTCGGCTACGGCTTTTTCAAATTAGAGGACATGCACAAGAAAGTGGGTCAGTTGAGTGTTGGACAGCAAAGAAAATTGGAGATTGCATGTCTTATGGCGGCACAGCCCAATGTTCTGCTACTGGACGAGCCAACAAACTACATCAGTCTGGACGTGTTGGAGGCATTTGAAGCGGCTGTGCTGGCCTTTCCAGGTCCGGTCATCGCCATCTCACATGATCGCTGGTTTATTCAGCGCTTTGGCGGCGAACAGTGGACACTTGAGGATGGCCATCTACACAGAATGGAAAGTCAAGGAACTAATCTCTTGCATTAAAGAGCGGAACTCTGTTATAGTGAATCAGTGCTTCTTTACAGCACAGGTTTTCATACAAGCGAAAGGAACAATACCCATGTCTGAGCCAAATTTCGCGCAAAAAGCTGGCGGTTTCGCCTTTGATGCTGGGGTCGATACCGCAGCAGATGGCTTCATCAATAACGAACTCAACGTTGTTGAGCAGCATGTTCCCATTCCCGGCGGTGAGATGGTTGACAAGATGATTAACACCGAAGTTGATCAGATGGCGAATAACGCTATCAACAATGAGATCAACAAGGGTGTGGGTGGCGTGCTCGGCGATGTGGAAGGACTCTTCAGCCATCACCAGCAGTAGTTAACGCACTATTTCTTTCAACACATCGTCTCATAGGCCATTCAAGCAATAAAAAAACAAGCGGATGTATTACTATCCGCTTGTTTTTTTATTGCTTCAGGACAGTTTACTGCTCTAGGCAGCAGTGGTGGTGGAAGTAGAGCCAACAAGGGGCATATGATTGTAGAGTTGCTGGATGGTGACAAGCTGATAGCCACGTTGCTGCAAACCCTCAATAATCATTGGTAGAGCAGCCACGGTTTGTGAGCGATTACCACCACTATCATGCATCAGCACGATGCTACCATTGGCTGTTTGACTGAGCGCAGTGTTCACTATCGCAGGTGATCCAGGCAATTGCCAATCTTCTGTATCGACGCTCCAGAGAACAGGCGTCAATCCGAGTGCCTTTGCCTGAGCCAGTACTTTGCCATCAATCGCACCATAAGGAGGGCGAAAAAAGGTTGGCGGCGTGCCAGCTGCCTGTTGTATTACGTTTGAAGTGTTGCTCAACTGTGTTTGAATGTCCGTATTGGCTAATGTCGTCAAATCTGGATGGTTCCAGCTATGGTTCGCCACAACATTGCCCGCACTCTGCTCCTGCTGCACAAGATCAGGGTAGTTCTGCACATTTTCACCAACCGTGAAGAACGTTGCATGCACATTATATTTTTGCAATATAGCCAGAATCTGTGGTGTGAAAAGCGGGCTTGGACCATCATCAAAGGTTAACGCCACCTCTGGCAGATCAGCATTGCCCTGTGAAATGACGCTACTTCTAATCTGCGGCTCCACGGTAGCCTGTCGATCCACCCAATTATTGAGGGGCAACGAAGTGGGTGTTGGCATAACGGTAGCGACATGTGGCGTATGTGCATAGACAACAATAACTGAGCCAAAGGCAATCATGCCAACAACCAAAACAAGTAACATCAAGAATATTCTTTTCATACTATGCCAGTCCTTGAACAGAAAACAGCGTTATACGTTCTTCTAGTACCAGCATACAGTTCATTGACAAAAATAAACATGAAGCAGTTCACAAAAGCAGAGTTGATTTTGTGACTCACGGGAAGCGGTGGGAGCGCATTCACGGCTTATGCAGTAACTCGGCCTCCAGGTCATCGACAAACTGGCGGGCAAGGCGACCGGAACGTCCGGCACGTTGGCGCTCCCATTGTAAAGCGCGATTACGCAAGGTTTCTTCAGGAAGGGGAATGCCGCGCACCTGTGCCAGACCTACTGCAATAGTCAGATACCGCTCTTGATCGGGGGCGGCAAACGTGACACGCAAGCCAAAACGATGGACCAATGACAGCTTTTCATCCATCGTATCACGCCAATTGACATCCTCACTTGGCTTGCCACGATCAGAGAACTGTTCACGAATAATGTTATGGCGGTTCGTCGTCGTACAAATGAGCACGTTGGCTGGTCGCGCCTCAGCTGTGCCTTCCAAGAGCATCTTCAACACTTTGTACTCGATCTCGTGCTCCTCAAAGGAAAGATCATCAATAAACAGTAGGAAACGCGGGGCATGTCCGCGCACCAAGGCGACGATTCTTGGTAGGTCACGAATATGCTCCTTGTGGACCTCGATCAAGCGTAACCCCTGTTCGGCATAGGTGTTCACCAGAGCCTTCACGGTTGATGATTTGCCGGTGCCGGGTGCTCCATAGAGCAGCATATCGTGGGCGGGCAAGCCTGTGAGAAAGCGTGCCATGTTTGCCTTCAACAGATTTTGTTCGCGCTGATAGCCGATCAGTTCTGTCAAACGTACCGGGTCAGGATATTGAATGCCTTGCAACCCTTCGTGCGCACCCTGCCAGCGAAACACGGAATAATGGGCGAACAAGCCAGTACCATGCCGCTCCCAATGTTTCATGAGCGGCTCAACCAGTCTGGTCCAGTCAGCACTGCTATCGGCTTGCCTTGCCAGCATGTTGCGTGGGGTATTGCCATCCTCTATGCCAACAGGGGCTAAATTGCGCCATAGCTCCCACGCTTCTTGCAGCATCGGGAGAGACGGGGCAACCGCGCTGGTACTCAGTTGCCACACAGTATAAGCGTTGAGAAGATACAAACGATGGAGTGCTTTTACATCTCGCTCAGCTTGACGCTGTAACGTCTCATTTACGCTAGCTATTCCAGCCCGTTCAACCTGACGACTGAGCACATTGCTATCATCGATAATACGGCCAATAAGATACGCCTGCCATGCATCCAGGAGACAAGGTGTTGTTTCTTGCTGTGTGATCTCAGCTAATTCATTGAACATTTGGCTATAGGAAGTTGCGATGACCTCGGTATCGAGTTCTTGTGCGACAAGGGCAGACAAGAGGCGAAGCATGATTTGTGCGGGTTTATCTTCCAGAACGCGACGGAAAATGGTGATGCCTTGTGCAGCTTGTAGAGCTAGTTGCACCTGTTCCAGAGATGTTGGTGAAGAAAATGTATTCATGTGATGACTCTCACGATCTTTTCAGTATTTTTACTATCATAACATGCTACGCGCCCAATCATAGGTGGCGGCAGTGGCGGGATGAGGAGGATAGCTAAAGAGTCGTGTCCCGTCGGCGGCACCCCAGACCTGCGCGGTTCTATCGTTTGAGCCAGTAATAATGTGCTTGCCATCACGAGACCAATCGACACACCAGAGCAGGTCTGTATGACCGCGATAGGTCACGAGAGCGTTTGGCTCAGTTTGCGCGGAAGGGAGAGCCGTAACAGTGTTTTGTGTTCCTGGCAAAGATAGGTGTATTGACGGCGAGGTGGCAGTGCGCCGTGAAGTAACAAACCATGTGATACCACTGCCAGCCGCCGCCGCACCGAGAATGCCAGCGAGAACCAGCCGACGCGAAATGGGAGCACCTTGTCTAGGACTGCCCATAGCAACATTGGGTGCTTGTGGGGCAGACAGAGCAGGGGGATATCCAGCAGGATACCTATAAGGCTGAGGAGTATGGATCATATTTGGCGCGCTCGGCGCATAGGTGGCATAAAGCATAGGCGGAGAAGAAGGTGCCGGTGCTTGTGTTGAATAGGAAGGAAGAGCAGAGGTAGCTGGTGTATACACGGCAGATGATGATGGGAGTTGAGATGTCGAGGGAGAAGGGTACAGCACAGGAGATGAGGAAGATGTGGCATATGGGGGTCGTTGCACATGATAAACACCACTGCATGCACGCTCTAGGGCCTGGGCAAAATCGCGTACAGTCGCAAAACGGCGATGGGGATCTTTTGCTAGTGCAATCATCACCACTTCCTCGATTGCAGGAGCAATTGAGGGCAGGTAGTGACGCAATGGAGGTGGCGGCACCATCGTCTGCTTAATGGCGATTTCGGTATAGGCACCCTCAAAAGGACGATTGCCACATAACCACTCATAGACACTAATCGCTAGGGCGTACTGATCGCTAGCGGGACGTGGATGCGCCTGTATTTGCTCCGGTGCCATATAGGCAATACTGCCAGCAATGTTTTGCACACTTTGAGAAGAGGTGCTTTGTGCGGCTAAAGCAATGCCAAAATCACTGAGGAGAATGTCTTGATTATCAGCTACCAACATGTTTTCGGGCTTCACATCACGATGGATCAGGCGTTGCTCATGGGCATATTGCAGGGCATCGGCAATTTGTTTTGTGTAGGTGACGACCGCAGGAAGTGGTACCTGTGTCGCTTTGAGATGCCTCTGGCGTAGCGTGCCGTGCGAGGCATAATCCATCACCAGATAGGGAGTGCTGTTTTCAACGCCAAAGTCGAGCACACGCACAATATGGTGATGACGCAAACGTGCGACCATTTGAGCCTCACGGAGAAAGCCTTCAATGTCTTCCTGTGCCAGTTGGGTATGTAATATCTTTACCGCAGCCAACGTGCGTAGATAGCGATGCTCTCCCAGATATACTTCCGCGAAGCCCCCTTTACCTAAGAGGCGCAACAGTATATAATTTCCCAGTTGCTGTCCAACACGATCAGTACGATCTTTCATTTTTCTCTTTTCCTGAGTACACTTTGTTTCCCTTGAGCTGAGTGTATGAGAGTGCGTAAAAAAACACAAGAGTCTTACCCATTTGTCCTGTAATCGTGACATAATTTGGCGCGTTGGATACGATATAAGCACAGAACAAATACCGACTAACACGGCACAAGAAGTACGTGAGTAGGAGTATTCGCTCTTTTAATCTTTATTGAACTATTCTTAACAAAGAAAGCCGAAGCGTTGTGGGAGACCGACCAAAAATATTAATAATAGATGACAGCCCGACCGTGAGAGTATATATGGCGCGTGCCTTAGAGCAAGCAGGATATAATGTCAGCGTAGCGGGAAGTGCTCGTGAAGGATGGCAAAAAGCACTGCAAGAGAAGCCACGTTGCCTGCTCTTAGATGTCGTGCTACCCGACATCAGCGGTTTTCAGGCATGTCGCCACTTTCGGGCGAACATGCCAAAACAAACACTCGCCATTATCCTTATAAGCACGAAGAATACTGCCCTTGATAAAGCGTGGGGTATGCGTCAGGGTGCCGACGACTACCTCGTAAAGCCATTTTCAGAAGAAGTGCTCCTCCAGGCAGTGCATAATGTGCTGGCAATGCAATCTGCATAGGGGCATCATGCAACGGGCGTCATTCGTCGGCAACGGACGTCATGCAACGGGCGCGATAAATCTCGCCCCTACGAGAGGGCATTGAATAAGGTGATGAAGTATAGTCCTGCATCTGCGAGTTTGCCTGTATCTTCAATGCTCCACACTGCCGAGAGAACGGCCTGAGCAAAGCCCCAGTTAGCGATACGTTCACGTTCAAAGCCTAATTCAGCGGAAAGCTGGTCGATACGACGTGCCATAAGAGACCTGGGGTTGGTAACGGCGAGGATATCGGGCCAGAAGTTGCGTAACAAAGCACCTGTCTCGAAGGCGGGCTCACCTATTACCCCTTTGGGATCGATGGCAAGCCACGGCATACGCTCAGCAGCGAGTATGTTATCTTGATGCAAGTCACCATGCAGGAGCACCGGCTCGGCCATAGATGCACAGAGTTCGGCATACAGCTGCTCAGCCTTAGCGAACAGAGCGGGTGCGATAGGGCCAGTTTCGCCAGCATAGCATGTGCGCAGACGTGCAAAGCCCGCACCCCAATCAGAGATTGTGGGGAAGGGATAATGCTGTGGTGGCAGCGGATGCCATAGTCTGCGCATGACCGCTACCGCGCAAGAGATCGCCACCTCGTCATCCTCCACAGCACGCAGCGATGTACCCGGCTTTAGACGCTCTAACAGCATGGCGGCATTCTGCTCATCATAGGCCAGGAGTTGTACCATGCCGCGTCCAGCGAAGTGCCGCAGTGCCTCGGGCTGAGACGGGAACTCGTCGGTCAGACCAGTTTTCACAATAACCTCTGTGCCATCTGCACGAACCGCCGAGGCGACATAGTTGAATGAGAGGTTGCCAAACGGAGCACCGATGGTGAGCTGCCACTGTTCCTCGCAGGTGGCAAGGATGGCGGGCAAGCGGGCAAGCCATGCGCGACCCTCTTCACCAAAAAGTTCTATGGTGAAGCGTGCAAAGTTTTCAGGGATGATAAACAAGCTATTTCTCCTCCATTACAGAATGGATTTTTCCAACCGCTCCGCTCACCGTCCAATGTTACATTTGTTTCAAATGTTTCACTTGTTTTACAAAATCAAGGGAACTATAATTTTGCTGCGAGTCCTGCCTTGACCTGGGGCCATTCGCTCTCGATAATGCTGTAGTACACGGAGTGACGGTAGGAACCGTCTGGCATAATCACATGGTTACGCAGCACACCTTCTTTGACAGCACCCAGACGTTCAATCGCATGTTGCGATTTCAGGTTCAGGTGATGCGTCTTCAACTGCACACGAATCGCACCCAACTGCTCAAAGGCATGGCGCAATAGTAAATATTTGCACTCGGTATTGATGCCGCTACGTTGGACTGAGGGGGTCAGCCAGGTCCAGCCAATTTCTAAGCCGCGATCATGCAGTATGATGCTCAGGTAGCGCGTCGAGCCAACGGCTTGGCCCTGTGCGAGGTCAATGATAGCGAAGGGAACGCAAATCCCAGCTTCCTGGTCGCGCAAAGCTACTGCAATCCACTGTTGCATCTCCGTCACAGAACGCATGGCTTTCACTGGCATATAGGTCCAGATGTTCGCGTCCTGCCCTATTTGGTACAATTCAGCGGCATGCTCCATCTGTAATGGTTCCAGGCGCACAATATTTCCCGTTAACGTGACTGGCTCTATTTTTTCCATACTCTGTATCCTTTGGTGCTTGCTGGATGCCCACAAAGGACATCCCTACTGAAGGGCTCTTTTCGTGATTATTGGGATGTATTGTAACGTAGCTCTTGCAATGCGGCAACAGCCAATGTTGAACATTGAGAAAACAGGCTGCACCTCTTGACTTTTTCCATGACCACATGTTATAAATAATGACTAGTAAGTCATTTCTCAAACTGTTCCCTTTACGACCAGCAACATCACTAGTTCGCTCGTTACCTTCTCGCTGTATGGAGGCTTGTTTATTATCCCCATCTACCTGCAAAACTTGCGCGGCTTGAGTGCATTCCAGGCTGGTTTGCTGTTGTTACCACAAGCGTTTGCCTCAATGGTGGCAGCGGTGCTAGGTGGGCGATTGGTGGATAGGTTTGGCGTCCGCGCTGTGGTGATACCAGGATTGGTGATACTAGGTGTTGCGCTCTGGCTCTTTACATTTATCGGTCCTAACACACCATTTGGCACAATTCAACTCTGGCTGATTGGACGCAGCCTCGCGTTGGGTCTTTGTTTTCAGCCCTTGGCAGTTTCGGCCCTTTCAGAGATTCGGCCACGCATGGTCTCACAGGCCACAGCAGTCAACACGACTGTACGCTTTGTAATTAGCTCATTCGCGGTAGCGGTGATGGCAACCCTGATTCAGGCTCAGAGTGCCGTTCACTATGGGCATCTGGCTGACTTGGTTACAGCGTCTTCCCCACTGGGACAACTCGTACCGCAATTGCAGGGACTCTTCATGCTGCATGGAGCTTCGGCTAGTGCCGCCTATACAACTGCGCTACAAATCATCAGTGGCTTGGTACGCAAGCAGGCGACCATCCTGGCGATGCAGGATGCCTTCCGTATCAGCTTGGTGCTAACCTTATTAGGAATTGTGGCGGCATTCTTTGTACGCACGAAAAGGGCGATAGCTCCTCCCACGAT
>JBBPYR010000143.1:0-41305 GCA_038199755.1 Ktedonobacterales bacterium
AATAAGCACACGAGCACAAAGGGCACTACCTCACGCGGTAGTGCCCTTTGTGCTCGTGTGCTTATTGTCACTCATTCATAGAAAGAAAACGTGCTCACTAGAAAGGCAGTAGAATACTTAGGAACAAAACAATTCATGGAAACACGCAAATTTGGCAAAACGGACATGCAGGTCAGCGTTCTCGGCTTCACATTGAGCACTCCAGGCGTTGATGTCGCCATCGTCGGCACCTCGCATCCGGACCGGTGGCAGCAAAACGCTGCAGTCGTAGCCCAAGGAACACTCCCGCAAGAGCAATACGATCAAATTCGCGCTAGATGGCAAGAGCGCGCCGACCAACATTGGTTGGGGCTAGTATAACGTATAAAGTGTAGCATGTAATAAGCGAAGACGCCTCAACAAAAGGTCCTTTTGTTGAGGCGTCTTCGCTTATTACATGCTACATTGGTAGTCGCCACTGTGCCAGCCAGCGTTGCGACTGATGATCCCGTGCGCGCACAACAATGGCATCAGCAGAGACATGAAAGGCAAACGTCACCAGCACATCTGGCGTATCAGGTCGATACACCAGCGTGGAGCCATCCGCCCCTTGCCGCACCCCTGCGAAACGCCCCGTATACCACGGCGACATTAGATTCACATGGTGTACCGCGTGCCCACCCAGCTGCTCCGTAAAAACCAGCTGTGGCGACCCCCAGCCGGAATGCGTATGCCCACTCACATAAAGAACCGCATTCCGATGCCGTGCCAGAATTGCACGTACCTCAGCGGAATTCTCCACAAAGAAGAAGGGATCGAGCGAATCATCATCCATATTGCGCTCCGGGTCGCGGTCCAGCACCGTGTTGTGCAGTGGACAATGGGCGAAAATAATCGCCGTGCGTCCCACATGTGCGGCCAGCGTTGTATCCAAAAAGTGCAACGTCTCATCTGAAAAGATCACATGCGGATGCTCGCGCCGTGTTCCTGGCAAGAACGGATTCGGCTGATCGAGCATAATACACACAACCTCTTGCGCAGGTCCCGCTGTCCAGGCATAGCGTATTGGCTTTCCCCACGCCGCCATAAATTCTGTGCCTGTATGCACCACATCATCGTCACTCTCAGGCTGATACTCGTGATTGCCGATGCCTGGATACAAAGGAATATCCCCCAATTGACGCCCTAACTCCCGCTTTGCCAGTTCGTAGTGGACCGCCGCCCCCTTGTCCACAATATCACCAGGGGCGACACAAAACGCGGGCCTGCCCTCCTCGCGCCATACCCGCTGTACATCAGCAAACATACACGCCATGCG
Organism: Ktedonobacterales bacterium; assembly: GCA_038199755.1. GTDB lineage: Bacteria > Chloroflexota > Ktedonobacteria > Ktedonobacterales > Ktedonobacteraceae > JBBPYR01. The sequence goes on from JBBPYR010000143.1 coordinate 1,298, forward strand.
CGGCGCATGTAATGCACGCCGCTGCTCATGCCCGCGAAAATGGAGATCGCCAAAGGCCCAGAAATAGAGCACCTCATCTTTAAGTAATGCATTCTCAGAAACAGGCTGCTGCATACGCACGTTTTTCCTTTCGCTAATACTCATGCCATCTCTATATTGTACACAACCAATGTTATGCGCAAGTAATGTTGGGATTGGACTCGGTTTGTTATAGTATGTAAAGAGTGTATTATCAAATCATCTCAAGAGGAGAAAGTTTGTATGCAGCAATTCGCACCAGAGGTGGTGTCTATCGCGGACGCTTGCCTCGGTGGTCTGCGTGGTCGTTCAGCATTATTGATCGGTCCTGAAGAACAGCGAGCACCATATGTGTATCTTTTACAGCGTGTAGGAATGAAACGCATTTACCAGGAAAATACCCCTTTTCACGTTTCGCCCATTCTGCCGCAGGTGCAGTTACTGATCAGCATGCCTGCATCATTGCCAACTGGCCGTCTAAATGAATATCCCATGCTAACTGCCGCAACAGTAGCACGCGGCTGCGAAGGACGCCATACCCCTTTGCTCATCTTTGATCTGGCCCGTACAGCATCCGTCGAGGATTTAGCAGGATTACTCCCTGCCGTATGCCTTTATACGCCGAGCGACCTGCACCGCATTCTGAGCCTACAACTTCAAGCCAAAGCCTCTTGATTGGTATGATACACTATGAGGTAAGCGTGTTTTTCGCTACCCCATTGCTTGTATTCATAACAGTATAAAAGAGAAATTCATGGAAGTCATAAAAATATCACCCCGTGGCTATTGCTACGGCGTTGTTGATGCATTACAGGCGGTGCGGCAGGCCGCGAAAAATCCCAACCTTCCGCGCCCACTTTATGTCATAGGCCAAATTATTCATAATCGACATGCCATTGAAGAGCTTACAGGCATGGGTGTCACCACCTTGGATGGACCCGACCGCGCCACCATTCTCGAACAAGTCAAAGAGGGCACCGTCATTTTCACTGCCCACGGCGTCTCACCTCTTGTCAAGCAACGCGCCCAGGAGCGCGGACTCACCTGCATCGACGCGACCTGCCCCGATGTCACCGTAACACACGACCTCGTGCGCGATCTTGTCGCACAAGACTACTACATACTCTACATTGGGAAGAAGGGGCATCCAGAACCAGAAGGCGTCATGGGTGAGGTGCCGGGACATATTAGCCTCATCGAGACTGAGGCCGATGTGGATGCATTGCAACTCACACCACAACAAACACAAAAGCTAGCCGTCTCTACCCAAACAACGCTCTCGCAATGGGATACTCGTCGTGTGATCCAATACATCAAAGCGCACTATCCCCAGGCAGAAGTACACGTCGACATCTGCGCTGCCACACAATCGCGCCAGGAGGCAGTCGTCGCCCAGGCAAAAGAGGCCGACTTGACCATCGTCGTCGGCGACCCACTCAGCAACAATACCAACCGCCTCGTGCAGGTCTCCGAAGAATTGGCAGGCGTGCCCGCAAAACGTATCGAAGACCTTTCTCAACTCAAGACAGAATGGCTCATCGGCAAAAAGAAGGTCGCAGTCACAGCAGGTGCCTCCACACCCAGCCAACTCACTCGTGAAGTGATCCGCTTCCTAGAACAATACCAACCCGCGCAAAAATAACCAGGAGTGAACATAAAAGAATATGAAGCAATTGAATGAGGCATTAGCGGCATTAGGAGAGGAACAACTTCGCAGGGTCTACCATCTCTGGGTTATGGATGATGTCGCCTCCACTAACAAACTAGCAACCAGCATACCGAAACTAGTGGAACGCACGCATGATATCGTTGCCGCACGTTTTCTATGGCAACAACTTTCGTCAGCACAAAGACAACTCATGCTGCGTATGGTCGTGCCCGGTGCGCGCAAAGGCCTCAAGTACCTTAACTTACTGCAGCGCGTGACGATGAGTGCTGAGCAGTACAGCTCAGTGCTCGACTCACTCGTACAAATCGCCCTGCTTTCCCTCGAAAAAAGCAAGGACACACCCACCCCCATCACCAAGTCAAAGGCAAAAGCAGCCAAAGAACAAGAAGGGTGGATGGTCTATCCTTTTAAAGAAAACATCGCGGTACTCGCCGAGGTAGCGGCAGAAACCATGGCAACGACTGCCGTTCGGGCTGCCATGACCCTGAGTGAGGCCCTAGAACCCGTGCAACAGGCACCGCTATTGCTCATCCTGCAACGCTTCGAGGTCGAATACTATCCCTATGCCTCACGTGTACAGCTTCGTACACTCATCGGCGAAACCTTGCAAGACATCGCTATTCTTCACGAAGCACTGGCAAAGCTAGACAAGACAGAACGTGACCTTCTCAAGTGGTTATGCGATAAGGGAGGCCATGCCGACATCCAAGAGATACATACGGAGAAGCAGCTGAATGATGCCGCCCTCATACCAATTTTCCACAAATTGGCAGATTACGCCCTCGCATTCGATATGCTCACATCCAATGGACGCATACTTTTTATCCCCAAAGATACCTTTGCCAACGTGAAAAACGCGCTAGAAAGCAATCTAGCTCTGCTTCCCGTTGCCCGATTGGAGCCAATCAGCGAACCGCCACCAATCATACACGAAGGAGATACCCGCGTACAATATGACATGGCGGTTATCATCGCCGCCTCATACCAGCAATCACTAGAGCCAACCAAGGCGGGCTACGTCCCGAAGCGTATCGCCGCGAAAATCCACCCCTTATTGCATGGCTTTCCCCGCTACTCATACTCGGAAGATGATGAATATATGGAGATGCTCTTCACTATTGCACAGGAACTCTCACTACTGCAACTATCGACAGCACCTTTACCTGATATCAAAGAGCATTATGAGCCGGGGAAAGAACTGGCGCAGTGGTCAAAATCGTCCTTGCTCACGCAAACGCGCTTACTGCTCGCGCAGTGGACAAAAAACACGCGTTGGTATGATCTCATGGATGTTGACTACATCGTGCATGATCCCTATCACTGGTCTCCCCTTGCCGCCCGTCCAATGTTGACCACCTATCTCAAACGCTGCACCGCGGGAAAATGGTATCAGGTAGCGTCACTGCTAGAGGTGCTCTGGCATGAAGAACCATTAACTATACGCCAATCGGCCTTCGGCTATAACTATAGCTATAATCAACAAAAGAACCAGAAAAAACCCACAGGCCCCGCCGAACGAGCAAAATGGATGAACGCCGATGCCAAAATATATCTGGGTTCACTCGCCTCCACCCTCTTCGAGTTGGGCATCGTCACCCTCGGCTATAGCAAGCCCTCCGAAGACGATGGTTTCAGTATCCCTGACACCTTCATGCTTACCGAGTTAGGGGCCGCAGTCCTCAACGACACCACCTTACCAGAACTGGCACTCCTTGATCAGCACCACTCGCTCGTCATACAACCCAACTTTGAACTCTTGCTGCTGGCACCCGCCATGCCAACACTTTACAGCATATTGCCGTTCGCACAGGTCAACCAGATCGAACGTGTCAGTCGCCTGACACTCACACGCAACTCCCTGCTTCGTGGTATGTACACTGGTCTCTCTGTAGAGCAAATGCTGCGTACCTTGAGTGAGCATAGCCAGAAGGAAGTGCCACAAAACGTCGAATACACCATTCGCGATTGGACCCGCCAGTATAAAGGTCTACGCCTCTCACAAACCACCTTACTTGAGGTCTCAGACGAGGCACTCGCCGAAGAACTTTGCACCTCTAGCAAGTATAAAAGCTTTAATCTACGCAGGCTCGGCCCACTCAGCATTGCCGCCAGTGGCGACCTCAACGCCCTGCGCCGTGCCCTCGATAAAGAGGGCATTAATGTCAACGTCATCAGCGCAGGCAAAGCAAAGCCAAAATCGGAATTTACTTACGGCATGCCTCGATGAGCTGCATTGCCTGTGTACGCGCATCCAGTTTCGTCAATGTTACAATCTGCTGAAAGATCGCATGGCGCAACAGACTACATCGCCATGTATATTCTGACTGATCCTTCTGCTCTTTGCTATCGTTCGCTCCTGCGGCATCATCCCGGTTCCCTCGGCGTCCTTGCTCGCTCTGTTCGTTGCGCTGCTCCAACTTACGCAATTTCAAGGTAAAAAAGGCTAAGCGCAACAATTCAAATCTGCGTATTTGCTCAGTCGTCGTTAGTTGACTTTGTAAATTTAGAGCGGAAATGGTTATAGGCTCTTGTGAACCATTTGATACGTCGGTGGTCGCCTCTTGGCCGGAATATGGCATCATTAAAGTATATGCTCCTCTTCTCGTTTCAGTACATCATTGTCTTACTGAACATAATTGTACTGAACGCAGGCGTAGTTTGAGTTGAGAAGCGGTATGGGAGTGGTTAAGAAACAAGCAAGCAAGCCTATACAGCTTGCTTGTTTCTTAACCTTGTCTATTGTGGCCCTTTTAGGGTATGGCGAATCAGTGCCAAGTGTGTCAGGGGACCAATGCCACCTGGAACCGACGTGAGGAACGAGGCAACATCCTTTACACCCGCCACATCCACATCACCCACAATCTTCCCTTCGACCGCGTTGATGCCAGCATCGAGGACGACCGCCCCCGGCTTCACCATCTCCGCGCGAATGATTGCTGGTCGCCCCACGCTCACAACCAGAATATCAGCTTGACGCGTGATACTAGCGAGGTCTTGCGTCTGCGTATGGCAGACCGTGACCGTCGCATCCAGACTGGTAAGGACAAGCGAGATCGGCTTGCCACCGATGTTACTGCGCCCAACCACCACCGCATTGCGCCCCGCCACCGCAATATTGGCATCGCGCAACACCATCCGCACCGCATCAGCGGTTGAGGGAATAAAATTGGGAAAACCCAGCACCAGATTGCCAGCGTTACGCGCACCTAACCCATCCACATCCTTCTCTGGCCGCAAAACATCGGTTACAAAACGTTGCTGGATGTGTGTGGGCAGAGGGAGAAGCAAGATGACGCCATCCGTCATGGCATCATCATTGAGTTGCAGCACCTCCTTGCGCAACTCCGCTTCCGTCGTCTCAAAGGGATAGGCCAGCGTCGCACAGTTCAGACCAATCGTACGACAAGCGCGGACCAGTTGCCTACTATAAATCTCCGCCGCGCTATCGTGACCAACAATTACCTGTGTCAGCCGCGCCATACGCTGATGATACTCACGAAATGCTATCGCCTCTCGTCGCAAGTCCTCAGTCATACGCGCCACCAAGGGACCACTATCGTACACTATCGCAGACATAGCAGTTATTCCTCTTCAACCGATAAATTTCCCTCTATGATATCACTTTTACCTCTGGACATGTGGGGGATAATAGTGACAATGGGAAGTGAAATGCGTTACAATGGCCAAGAAGAGAATAAACAGATTAAAGGGAAGCTGGGGTAGTGGTTGCGTTGCTGGGAGTAGAAACCAGGAAAAGAGAGAAGAGCCGGGGTAGTATGGATAGCATCACTTCGTAATAGTCGTTTAGTACTATAGAGTATCACAAGAAAGGATTTCTATGGCTGCGGACAGTTCATTTGATGTAGTATCACAATTCGATGAGCAAGAATTGTTGAACGCTATCGACCAGACGAGGCGCGAAGTGCAAACGCGCTATGATCTGAAAGATACAAAAACAGAGATTTCGCAAGGCGATGACACGATCACGATCCTGACTGAAAGCTCACTCTCACTGAAAAGTATCCGTGATATCCTTGAAAGTAAGGCGATCCGGCGCGGTCTCTCGCTCAAGATTTTTAAGCCAGGGAAAGAGGAAGATGCGGCGGGTAACAAGGTACGCCAAGTTATCCAGCTACAGCAAGGGCTCACTCCTGAATTGTGCAAAGAAATCAGTAAATACATTCGCGATGCGTATCCGAAGGTGCGTCCACAAATCCAGGGGGATGCAGTACGGGTGACGGCCAAAAGCCGCGATGAACTTCAAGGGGTGATCAAGCTTCTGAAAGACAAAGACTACCCTGTGGCCTTACAGTTCATCAACTACCGAAACTAGGTCAACCAGAATGGGTGATACAAGATGGGGTACTTTAGTACTAAAGAAGTGTTCTCATCAAAAAATTGTAGTACCCTAGTTTTGACTAGACCCAACTTAGCTATTGCTAGCTTTTATCGTTTGAGAAAGTGAACCTTTCATGCCTGGAAATAAACAAGTCTTTACCGAGGCTCTCAACTCCGCCGACCATCATCGCTGGGAAAGCCAATGGACGGAGGCAGCGCGAGAGTATCAACGTGCATTAGCAGAGTTTCCAGATGATGCGACAGCAAGAGGTGGTCTAGGATTTTGCTACATGCAAACAAAGCAGTGGCAACAAGCACTTCATGAGTATGAATATACCTTGCAACGTGACTCCGGTAACGTCATCGCGCTCAGTAAAACAGCCGAGTTATATGGCATCTTAAATCGGCGTGAAGACGCCTATCATGCCTATCTGCACCTCGCTGATTTATATTCCCAGGCGGGACAGGGAGCCAGAGCCGAAGCCGCATGGCAAAAAGCCGTACAGCTTTCTCCCGGCAACCCAGAACCGCATGAGCGTCTTGCGACCTACTATTTCGGCAAAAAAGAAATTGTCGCGATGATTCAGGAGCGATTGGCAGCCGCACAAGGCTACCTCTTACGTAACGAAACCGGCATGGCACGTGTGCAGTGTGAAGAGGTGCTACGCGCCGAGAGCACGAACGTTCAGGCGCGACAATTGCTCGCTCAAATACTTGGAGGATATCATGGGGAACAACAATCGCCTTCAGGTACATTACAACCGGAAACTAATGTGACACGTTCAACAACAGAGAATATGGGGAATAACAGGCCTCATGGAAGTCAAACACCTTTTCCGTCTTCATCTTCGGGACCGTTAGCTCAAACGAATGGTTCTGCGATGAATGCGGCGAATAGAGCAAATATGGCAACATCAGGCAATTTAAGCGGAGGGAATACTGGCATCATGGGAAACATGGGTAGCGCGGGCAACTACGGTGGCGTAAGTAACTCTGGACCGTCCACTTCTATGGCGGGTTCCAATGGCGGAATGAGTTCTGCACATCGCAAACGAATTACAGCTAGCCAGGTCACAGGGGTCCTGAAGCAGGCTCAAACTTTCCAGACCCAGGGTCGTTTTAATGATGCTATCGACCTCTGTGAGCAGATTTTAGAGAGCGGTTTTGATCGACCGGACGCTCGTTATTTCCTGGGCTGGCTCTATCAGGAGCAACAACGCTGGGACGACGCCATTCGTCAGTTCCAAGTCTTGCTCAATGACCCTGACTACGCATTGTCTTGCTACTACGCACTGGGACAATGCTATCGCGCACGTGGTGATTTACGGACCGCCACCATTCATTTTGACGAAGCGGTAGATCGTGTTAACCTGGACGCTCTGACCGTTGAGGAATCAGATCAATTGGTACAATTGTGCCAGGAAGCTGCCGAGGCACATCGCATGCTCGGCGAGCAAGAGCAGGCACTCACCGTCTATAATGCGTTGCTCGGCTTCCTACGCAGTCGTGGCTGGAATGACAAGGTTGCTCAGGTCGAATTTATGCTACAACAAGCACAAAACCCACCGACACCAGCACCAGTTCGTCAGCAAACACCACCAGTTAACGCCACACGCGTCTTGCCTCCAGAGCAGACGATGCAGCAGCCACAGCGACCACCGATCGCGTCGCCACCTTCTATTCCTGACGCCGCGACCATGGCGTTCAGCATGGGAAATATGACGAATGGGCAAAGCATGCCACCCGCAGCGATGCCACCCGTCACACAAGGACCACCGCTACAAAACGGTGGCGGCAACTCTTCCGAGCTGCCCGACTGGTTGACCGGCATCTTAAGCGATGCGGACAAGACACAAGTTGCCAACAAAACGGCTCAAGCAGCACAACCTGCACCGCCATCGGTTACAGACCAGGCGCGCGTGGATCAGCGTATACCAAATGGTGTACCCCCCGCACAGGAAGAGCAAAGCTTTTTACAAACAAATACAACCAGTGCGGCAAATACGGCACAGGTCGCACCCCCTTCTTCCTCTTGGCTAACCGAGAATGCGAAGACAACACGCTCTCAGCCATTGGAGCCACCAGTGGCTCCCGCGCCCGCACCTGCGCCCACTGCACAGAATGCGCCACAGACGTATGCTGCTCCCGTGCCTGCTTCTCAGTCTGTTCCTAGCACACCACCCACGCAACAGACACCATCAGTCCCAGTGGTACCTTCTGCGCCAGCCCCAGTGCTAGCACAACAACCAACAGAGTTCATCATACCGGAAGCAGCAAGAGCTGACCAGCCAGCATATCCTGCCGCGCAAGCACCACTACCAACACCCGCCGCGAGACAACCTGTTGCCGAGGACTTATTGAGTCAGATGGCAGGCGAAGGCACAAGCGATGAAGCATTAAAGCAGGTCGCGGAAGCAGTCTTGACAAGTACCGCCTCACTGCCAGAGGGCATCCGCCTGCAAGTGGTGCGTTCGATGCAGGATATCCAGAAATATATTAATCATGGCCTGCTCAACTCCGCCACGGAGGAATGCCTGCGCGTGATTGATATGGCTCCACAATATCTCGATGTACACCAAGTCTTATGTGAGATTTATATCCACCAGGGCAAGGTTGAACAGGCCATCACCAAATATGGCATCCTCGTTGATACCTATATTGTCAATGGCCGCGTTGAGGATGCCATCGCCATCTATCGCCGCATCCTGCAACTCGAACCCAACAACCTGACCTATCGCATGCGTCTGATCTCCCTGCTCTCGACGCAGGGCAGCAAAGAAGATTTGCTGCGCGAACGCACCTTGGCGGCTGAATCCTACCTCCGTCTGGGCTATATGGATCGGGCCTTAACCGAACTGGAACAGGCACTTGAAGAGAGTCCAACCAGCGTGCCCACACGGTTGAACTACGCGTTGGCCTTGCAAAAGCTCGGACGAACACAGCAAGCGGTCACCGAATATCAACGGGTACTCCAGGTAGACCCACGCAATCTGACCGCTCTGGTGCGCTGGCACATCTCCATGATTATCACCGCGGGTACCTCACGTACCAGTTCACTCGAAGTGTTGAACCGCATTCGTTGGCAGTTGCGTGGCGAAGGCCAGAAGCACTACGATAACGTGGTGCGTGAATACAACCAGGCATCGGACACTTACCCCAACAACGCTGATGTGTATTACACCCTCGGTCAGATACACCAGCAATCGGGAGCCTACGATAAAGCCCTGGCTTCTTATGACCTGGCAACCCGTGACAACGCCATAGAAGTCCTGGCACGCGTAGGAGCGGCCCAATGCCTACTGGCACAGGGCAAACCTGAAGCTGGTATCAACCAACTTGAGATGGCATTGCAAAGCGTCCGTCGTCCACAGTTCTCGCTTGACCCCAGCATCTGGGCTGCACGTCCACGCGCCGAAGGCGAAGAGCACCACGCGCCAGAGGTTGAAATTTCTCTCATGTTGGCCCAAGCCTACGAACGCACTGGAAGACAAGAGCAAAAGCAATCCATTCTGCGCCAGCTGAGGCAGAGCAAGGCTTCCAACGATGAAGTCACCTCCACGCTTGCCGAAATTTCGGCACGATCAGGCGATGTCGAGGGAGCCGTGCAAGAATACCTCGAACTCGTCAACCACTACCGAAACAATCGTCAGATCGACAACGCGCTCAATGTGCTCAATGAAATGATACGCCTCGCACCGCAAGACCCACGCGCACATAGCACGCTGGCGGACCTCTACGTGAATCGTGGCCAACTCGACGAAAGTATCGCGGAACTACGCTTGCTGGCAGATATTCACCTGCGGCGCAATCAAATGGAAGAGGCGGCATCCGATCTAGAGCGCATCGGCAACATCTACGCCAACACGGGCAACAATGAAGATGCCTTGTCAAACCTGAAACAGGCCGCTGACCTCAATCCCAACTCGATGGACCTGCTCCGTGAGGTGGTTGGCTACTGCTTACAGCTTGGTCGCAACCAGGACGCGGTACGCTATCAGACCATCATTGCCCGTCACTACTTTGATACACAGCAGGTAAAAGAATCAGTAGCGGCCCTACAGCAATTGATCACCATTGACAAGAACAACTTTGAAGCCTACGACCTGCTCGGCCAGACCTATCAGTCCGTAGGCGAATACGAGCAAGCCAGTCGCGTCTACAAGAACCTTGCCCGTATCAACCCCGACAGTTCCATCGCCCAGGAACGCCTGGCAACCCTACAAGGGTTAAGATCACAGTAAAAGACGTTGACACAGCAAAAGATAGGGGGTTGGTTATGGCTAAGCACTCTTCTGAAACAAGGACGGAAACACTCACCCTTGACTTGCTCCATATACAAGGATGGGTTACAAGTCGCCCCCCTCATGGCTGTGTTATTAGACAAAACGAATACAAAGCTTTTTTAGAGTTGGAAGAGATTTTTAAAGGGAAAAGTAAACGTGGCCAAGGAGATGGCTATCCCGACTTCCTCATCATTTCCGGCGAGACCTATCGGCCTCAGATGGTTATTGAGGCGAAAGCTGATGCGAGTGACCTCGAAAAGGCGTTAGAAGAAGCAATTCACTATAGCGAAGCATGTAGGCTAGCTGGACATCAAGTCATCGCGGTGGGAGTTGCAGGACAGGAGAAAACAGAAATACGTATCGGCGTGTTAAAGTATACTCAGAATACATGGCAACGTGTAGCCTACGCTAGCAACCTTATTTCCTGGATTCCTACACCTGACGATGTGCTTTCTCTTTTAACATCCCCTGGACTACTAGACCTTGCCCCTGTCATACCAAAAGCTGAGATATTAGCTAATAAAGCCGATGTTATTAATCGACTTCTACGTGAAGCTCATGTCAAAGATGAATATAGACCGGCCTATGTTGGAGCAATGATGCTGGCACTCTGGCAATCACGAGGTGCCATCCGAAAAGACCCTGATTTCGTTCTACGTGATATCAATACCGCTTGTGAGGATGCCTATGCTAAAGGTGGTAAGCCTGAATTAGCCAGAAGCCTCCATATAGATGAAGCTAACACGAGACTAGCTAACACGTCATGGCAAATATTAGCAACATTGGAAAAACTCAATGTCGTTACTGCCTCATTTGCCCATGATTATCTAGGCCAGCTCTACGAAGCCTTCTTTCGCTACACAGGCGGAAACACAATTGGTCAATACTTTACACCACGGCACATCACCCGTTTTATGATAGACATCTGTGAAATCTCTACAAATGACATTGTTATCGATCCCGCATGTGGCACGGGTGGTTTCCTCATTGCCGCTTTGCAATATCTTTTTGATCAATCAAAGTTACGCTACGAAGATATCATTAAGATTATACAAAATAACCTTATCGGTTACGAATCGGAACCCATTACGGCTGCGCTTTGTGTTGCTAACATGATTTTACGTGGAGATGGTAAAACAGGTATACGCAAAGCAGATTGCTTCTCGGCAAAGGATTATCCTAGCGGCAAGTGCCAAGTTGCACTGATGAATCCTCCTTTTCCCCACGAAAAAACAGATGTGCCACCACAGCGATTTGTAGAGCGCGCACTGGAAGCACTTGAACAACGCGGAAAGTTTGCTGTTATCCTTCCAACCAGTATGATCGCAAAAAATGAAACAGGTGGGTGGCGCAGCCATATCTTATCGCAACACACACTTTTGGCGGTTTGCCAACTACCAGATGAATTATTTCAACCGTATGCATCAGCGACTACTTCCGTAATACTTCTCGAAAAGGGTATACCGCACAACATGAAGCGCAAGACCATCTTTACCCGCATCGCATGTGATGGTTTTACACTGCGTAAAGGGACTCGTGTTGCACGTCAAGACGGTAAAAATCAACTACCACAAGCTGTTGATGCGGTACTCAATAAAAAAGAAATCCCTGGATTTTCTGGCCTTGCTACTGTATCAGGAGAGGCTGAGTGGTCTCCTGGAGTCTATATTCCTTCTACATTGCCAACTGAGGACGAATTAAAGATAAATATTGATGAACTACTGCGACGCTTAGCCTCTTTTTATGTGAGATATGCATCGCAAGTTGCTCATCAAAGAACCAAATTGAACACGGGAGAGTTAAAAGCAACACCATATACTGAGTTGATCGGAGCTGCAAGATTAGCAAATGCCCAAGCGTTTTCAAGCAATCAAGACACAATTGGTGAGCTTTTTACTATATTTTATGGTCAAAAAGAGCTACATAGTCGCGGTGATATTCCAATAGGGGACACCCTAGTCGTATCTCCTACTGAGGAGTATAATGGCTGCTACGGTTGGCTCTCGTTCGACCATCTTATTCAAGCACCATTTGTTACCGTTGCTCAGACTGGTACTATAGGAGAAGCGTTTGTTCAATTAGAGCCTTGCGGCGTCAACGATGATTGTCTGATCCTACTTCCTAAAGCTGGTACTTCTTTGCCTATCTCTTGCCTTTTTATTGCCGCCGCACTCATTCGATTAGAACGATGGCGTTTTAGCTACGGTCGTAAACTGACACCTTCCAGAATACATAATTTTCGGATGTCGCGCATGCCTCAGCTTGAGTCTTGGACACAGGATCAGCTAGAGAAATGGACCAAGATTACAGAAGCTGCCGTGTCCTCATATTATTAGTATCTCAATGACCAGCCTCTCTCGTTTGTTTATGTCGCTGCTCATCGCGCCAACGTTTGACATCCAGCAAGCGCCGATAGGCCTCATACACCAATGGTTGATACACCAGATCGTGCGTCACCAGCGAACGCAGTGCATAGCCGCCAAAACCGCGCTTGAAGACATAGACGCCCCAGAGTTCCTGCCCCTCTTCTAACACATCGGGAATACCACGAAAATTATAGTACGAGCAGCCATGCGCTTTGGCCCACTGCATACTCGTCCATTGTAGCAAGTGATTAGGCATACGCTCACGCTCCTCATTTGAGGACGCCCCAAACATATACCAGCTCCAACGCCCCAGCCACAAAATAATCGTGCCCGCGATAGCCTTCCCCTCGTATTCCGCAAGAAACAATGCTACATGGTCGCCCTCACTGTACAGGCGCATGATGTCTTCATAATGCGTTTTATTGTGTATGAAAAACTGATCCCGCTCACTCGTTGTCTCATAAATGCGATAGAACGTATCAAGGTCCGCCTGCCCCACCCCACGCCGCACCGTAATCCCCTTGCGCCCCGCGAGGCGAATATTGTAACGCCACTTCTCCTTCATCCCCGCGAGAACGGTTTTCTCATCCGCCTCAATGTTCAGCACCCACTCATGGCGGATATGGGTCGCATAGGGGTTGGCACGAAAGCCACGCCTCTCTAGAGCTGTCAGCCAGCGTGTATCGCCATCCGCAACACTCGGCTCTATTTTGAGCATAAACGCCCCCCGTTTATGGGCCTCTGCCTTGACAAAATTCAGCAAGACGGTCAGTGCGGGCGATTCCGGATCATCAATCACTGGACCACGTGGTGCATAAAAGAAGGTACGCTTCAGCACAGGAGCACGCGAAACAAGAATAAGCATCGCGGCACACAATGCATCCTGCTCATCCAGCACCCCCACACGTAACGCCTCTATTGCCCCCAGGTGCGGTGACAGCGTTCCCCACTCATAGGATTGGGTTATATTGCAACAGGTCGAGCCAGCCACGAAATTATCCCACTGCTGCCGATCTGTAATGATGCACGCTTGCATGGCGTATCCTTCTATGGAACTTGTACGTTCTTCTCACTGTGAGCGGCTTCTGCTTTTCCACGTGCCGCCCGTTCCAATTCGACCTTTTTGCGTTCTTCATGGCGTTGGGCGCGACGCAGTTCTACCATCTTGCGCCAGCCACGATAGAGCAGAGGCCGATAGACATAATCCTGTGTGGGCATATTCAAGCGCGAAAAGCCATCGAAGCCCTTCTTGTACTCATAGACCCCCCACATTTCCTCGCCCGGCTCCAACACTTCGGGAATGGTGCGGAAATCGAAAAAGTCGCAGCCGCGCTCTTTTGCCCACAGTATACAGCGATACTGCAACAGGTAGGTTGGTTTCAGGTTGCGTTTATTGTTCGATGACGCCCCAAACATGTCCCAGCACCAATCCCCAAAGCGTATCAACATCTTGGCCGCAATAGCCTCGCCCTCGTGTTCGGCCAGGTACAGCACGGCATCGCCCTTTGAGCCGAAGTAGCGCAGAATCTCTTTGTGATACTCTTTACCATGAATAAAAAAGGCATCACGTTCGCTGGTAAGCTTGAGCAGGTCGTAATAGGTATCAAAATCAGCATCGCCATTAGCCTCGCGAATAAGCACCCCTTTACGTTCGGCTGAGCGCACATTTTGACGCCACGTCATCTTGAAATTCGCCAGCAGTTGTTCAGCACCGGGGCGAATGTCCAGCACCCAACTCCTGCGTCCATGTACGGCGACGGGATTAGTGATAAAACCAATCTTGCGATAAGCGACCATCCACTCATCCAGGCGCGGGTCATCATCGGCGATATTAGGCTCAACGCGCAAGACGACCGCGTGCTCCTTTTTCGCGATGGTGTGCGCGTGCGCCATCAATGCTGGCAAAGCTGGCGCAGCGGGACTCTCCACCGTGGGTCCACGCACACTATACAGCCAGTTGGGGTGAAAGCCCGGCACAGCGACGGGCAAGGGAACGGGAGCAACCGTCAGCAACATAGCCCCCACCAGACGCCCATCATCCAACGCTCCCAGCCGATAAATTTTGCCACCGAGATACCTATTCAGCTCGCCCCATTCATAGGATTGCAGCAAGTGACCACGTGGCTGGCTGGTCAAAAAATCATTCCATTGCGCCTGCTCAGTAATTTCCTGGATAGTAATCGTCATAGGCCGTATTTTTCCAGATATTCGCTTCTCAACATGCTATAGACGCAGACATTCTGATGCTTCCCATTCCTCATAATCATTTGCCGTAGCGTGCCCTCGTACTGAAAACCCGCCTTCTCATCGGCACGGCGTCCACCAATGTTATCTTCCATGTCCTGCGTCTGAATACGATTCAGGTTCAATTCCAAAAAACCATAGCGAATCATCAATTTGGTGCATTCAGTACCATAGCCCTTGCCCCAGGCTGCACGATCAATGATATTATAAAACTCGGCACTTTGATTGAGATGATTGATATCTTTCAAGCCCGCCAGACCAATCAACGTGTTGTCGCTATTCAGGCAGACACCGAAGATAATATGGCCGAACGTCTTGTAGAGATTCTCGATGCGCTCCTTACCGCGAGCGTCGCTGGTGGGATAGACAGAAAAATAGCGGCGCACCTCTTCATCATTCAACCACGTCGAATAGGCATGGTTATCCTGCCCTGGCTCTAATGGACGCAGATAGATGCGCTCACCAACAATAAAGGGGTTTTGCATGTGTGCAGTATCACTATCAGGCATAAACTGATGTTCCTCTCTTCTTCTCACGCGTTCGCCGCCAAGTATAACATAGCGCACGAAGAGAGGCAATTCCCCACATTCCGCAAGGGTATGGGGCTTCCCGCCCGTCAGGGTGGGGTGTAGGGACCAGCTTCAGCGCGTCCGGGGTGGGGCCTCCCGCTCGCAAGGATGGAGATATATAATTATTACTTCCGCCTATCCGCATACCTGCTGGCAAATCCCCCAATAATCGGCACATGTGTACGTCTGCCCATGGCCGCAAAGATCAGATAGAGCACCGAAAAGATCAGATAGGCAACGACTACTACACCAATAGAGGTATTTGCCGCCTGTACACCAGAACCGGATGTAATACCATAGACGAGGAAAAGTATCACCACATATGCCAGGAACAAGAGCTGTGATTGCAAGAAGTGGAAGCGCATAAAAGGTTTATCACGACTCAGAAAGTACATCACAACAGCAGCAATCGGCCAGCCAATATAAAAGGCAAACACAAAATAGGGCGCAATATAATTTAATGCCCCCACAAAACGTTCGCTGCCCGTTGGTTCCATAGTGACTGCCGCTTGCTGTGGTGACATAACGTTGTAAGGCTGCGCCTGCACTGGTGGCGGCGGATAATACGGCTGCTGTACTGGTGGCGTCTGACGATAGAGCGGTTGCGCCTGTTGTAGCGGCGGTGCATACACTGGTGGCTGCTGCGGTGAGCGGCGAAGCGGCTGTTGCGCCTGAGGTGGCGGCGGTGGGGGTATGACTGCCGCTCGCTCTTGCTTGCGCTCAAATTGAGGGGGCGGGGGCGGCACAACGTCTGCTCGCGTTGTTGGACTTTGTAGCGCGCTCATAAATGCTTCAACGCTCGGATAGCGGGCATGGCGATCTTTTGCCAGTGCCTTCAAAAGTGCCTGCTCCACATGCGAGGGAAGCGCGGGATTATGTTGGCGTGGCGGCATTGGTTGCTCATTGGTATGCTGATAAGCCATCGCCATAAAGTCCGCCGACTCAAACGGCGGCTCGCCCGTTAGCAACTCATAGGCAATGCACGCCAGCGAGTATTGATCACTTTCCCTGCTCGCCACGCCTTTGAACTGCTCCGGTGCCATATAGAGCGGCGTACCTGCAATCTTGTCCACCTTGCTGGTACCAGTTAACGGTGTCGCGATGCCAAAATCAGCTAACAACACCTTGTTCTGGGCATCAAACAGTATATTTTCTGGCTTGAGGTCGCGATGGATGATATTTTGCTGATGCGCATACTGCAAAGCCTCTCCCACCTGCGTTAAGATCTTCAATGCTTGCATGAAGGGCAGTGGTCGCCCACCCTGCAGCTTGATGTTCTCGCGCAGAGAACCATGGGCAGCATATTCAGCAATAATATAAGGCGTGTTGCTGGACGAAATACCCACATCTAGGATAGGCAAAATATTGGGATGTTTCAGCTTCTCCAGCAACTGTGCCTCTAGCAGAAAGCTTTCGCGCTCATCAGTCGCATTGAGATACACAGCATGGAGCACCTTAAAGGCAACGGTACGCTCAGACAGAATCGTATGCTTAGCAAGGTAGACGCTCCCAAAGCCGCCGCTTGCCAGCAGCGAGGTAACACGATAATTGCCAATTTGTGTTCCCACATACATGTCATGCTGTGTCATCGTACAACTTCTCCGACCTGCAAAACGTCCATCGCCTCTGCAACGGATCAGCCTATCTATTTGTCGAGTTGACTATAGCACGCATGTAGATATGTGTCAATAAAAAAAGAAGAGGTAGATTGCCAGTTTGCGAGACCGCAAACTGGCAACCTACCTCTTCTTTTTTTATTACCCTAATATATCGAATGGGTTTTGCAGCAGCCGCTTCACCTCTTGCAGGAAGCGAGCCACCAACGCACCAGAGATGATGCGGTGGTCTGCCGAGAGCGTTACCGTCATAATATCGCGAATCACGGGCTGATCGTTGATAGGCACAAACTGTCTGCGTGTGGCCGCCACCGCCAGAATCGCAGCCTGCGGCGGATTGATGACCGCGATAAAGTTCGAGGCATCCATCATTCCCAGGTTTGAGACGGAGAACGTCCCACCCTCAAAATCAGCGGGAGCCAGTTTATTCGTACGTGCCTTCGCGATCAGAGCCTTGCTTTCGCGTGCAATCGTGCGCACACCCTTCGTATTCGCATCACGAATCACTGGCACCACCAATCCGGTCGGTGCATCCACCGCGACGCCAACATTGATATGCTTGTAACGCACAAACGAATCGCCAATCAGCGAACTATTCACTTCAGGGAACTTTTCGAGCGCAAGCGCACAAGCCTTTACAATCATGTCATTGACCGTAATCTTCACGCCATCCTCACCCACACTCGCGTTCAGCGTTTTGCGCATTGCCAGAGCGTCCGTCATATCAACTTCGCTACTGACATAGAAATGTGGTATCGTCTGCTTCGACTCGGTTAAGCGGCGAGCGATCAGCGTTTGCACACGCGTGAGCTTCACCAGTTCGGCGTCAGGCGGTGGTGTACCCCCTTGTGTCGTCTGGGCAGCAGCAGGTGTTGTTTGGGCAGGCTGAGTGGGTTGAGCGGGCTGTGACTGCGGAGCAGAGGCTGTCGCTGGTGCATTTTCTCGCTGCTCAATAATGTCCTCAATATCATCACGGACAATGCGGCCACCCGGACCAGTGCCATGCACCGAACTCAAATCGACATGGTGCTCCTCGGCGATGCGCCGTGCCAATGGCGACGCTTTCAACGAAGCACCATTCTGAGAACTCGCGGCAGCGGACTGCGGGGCTGGTGCCGCTTGCGAACTGGCAGCAGGAGCCGTCTGTTTTTGTGGTGCAGCAGCCTCTTGTTGAGCAGGCGCAGCACTAGAGGCGGCAGCACTGGCTGAACTCGCGCCCTCCGTTGCCCCCTTACCGGAGCCAATGATCGCGATGGCCTGGCCAATCGGCACCGTTTCGCCCTCCTGTACCAGGATTTTCTCCAGGATGCCGGAGTCATAGGCTTCCAGGTCCATCGTTGCTTTATCCGTCTCGATCTCACCCAGGATATCGCCTTTGCTCACACTATCGCCTGGCTTCTTGTTCCAACGGGAAATCGTTCCCTCTTCCATAGTGTCGCTTAGGCGAGGCATTGTAATTTCTGGCATGGCTCAGTTACCTCCTCCGTCGTGGTGCAAGGGCTTGAATAGCCTCTGTTAATTGCTTCGCTCCAGTTAATGCGGCTCGTTCCAAGGGTTTAGAATAGGGTAGCGGCACCTCTACGCTGGCGACGCGCTTGACGGGTGCATCTAAATCATCGAATGCCTCCTCCTGTATGAGCGCGGCAATCTCCGCACCGATACCGTAGGTCCGCCAGTCTTCCTCAAATACTATTGCCCGATTCGTCTTCCTGACCGAATTAAGAATTGTCTCGGTATCTAAGGGGCGTAGCGAACGAAGGTCCACCACCTCGATACTCAGTTGGCTTTCCTTCTCTATGCGTTGTGCCACGTCCAAGGCGACCGCCGCCATGCGCGAGTAGCTGATGATGGTTATGTCTTTTCCCTCTTTCATCACCTTCGCCTTGCCAAAAGGTACGGTATAATCACCATCAGGAACCTCTCCCTTCACGTTGTAGAGGGCGAGATTTTCCAAGAAAATGACTGGATTATTGTCGCGAATGGCGGTGCGCAGCAATCCTTTCGCGTCAGCAGGCGTCGCTGGTGCCACTACTTTAAGCCCTGGCACATGGGCAAACCAGACTTCCAGATTCTGGGAGTGGGTGGCGGCTAACTGTTGTCCACCACCGCCGGGCGTGCGAATCACGAGGGGAACTGGGCATTGCCCACCAAACATATAATAAATTTTCGCGGCATGATTCACAATTTCGTCCATTGCCAGAATGATGAAGTTAATCGTCATTATTTCCACAACCGGACGTAGGCCCAACATCGCCGCACCCGTTGCCATCCCCACAAAGCCATTCTCGGCAATCGGAGTATCAACGACACGCTTGTCACCGAACTCTTTGAGCAGGCCTGCCGTGATTTTATAAGAACCTTCAAAGTTTCCGATTTCTTCGCCCATCAAGAACACACTTTCGTCGCGCAACATCTCCTCGCGTAGCGTGTCATGCAAAACCTGTCGATACGTCATCACAGCCATGCTTATTTCCCCTTCTCTGAAGTAGCGCTATCGTGGCTAGAGCGTGCTGCATCTCCTACGGCTACATCGTCCGACGCATAGATAAAGTCGAATAGACCATCTACCGATGGATCAGGACTTTCATCGGCAAATGTGACGGCGTGTGCGACTTCTTGCTCTACCTGTTCCTCAATCTTCTGCAATCCCTGATCATCAATCAGTTTCGCATCCTTCATGTGCGCCGCCAGGGCAGCAATGGGGTCATTCGCACGCCCCTTCTGCACCTCTTCAGGGTTGCGATAACGGTCTGGGTCCACCACCGAGTGACCACGGAAACGGAAACTGACCGCCTCGATCAGGCATGGCTCGTGCTGCTCACGCGCAATTTTTGCCGCTCTGCGCATAGCATCGCGTACAGCAAACACATCATTACCATCAATACGCTCACTATATATATCAAACGCATAAGCCTTACGATACAGCTCACTGACTGCCGAGCCTTTTTCGACGCGCAAGCCCATACCATAGAGGTTGTTGACAACAAAGTAGATAATAGGTAAATGATAAATCTTCGCGAGATTGAGCGATTCGTAGAAGGGTCCGCCATTTGTCGTGCCGTCACCCATTTGACAGACCACGATCTCATGAGAACCGCGATAGCTGATGGCAAAGGCCGCACCCGTTGCCAGGGGAATCTGCCCACCGACAATACCATAGCCGCCCATGAAGTGCTTTTTGATATCGAAGAGATGCATGGAGCCGCCACGCCCATGTGAGGTACCAGTCTCCTTGCCAAATAACTCGGCCATCACCGCTTCAGGAGTAATACCGCGTCCAAGTGCATACCCGTGTTCGCGGTAATTCGTATACACATAATCATCTGGCTCCAGCCCCTCACAAAAGCCGACAACCGTGGCCTCTTCCCCCAGATTGAGATGACAATAACCGCCAATTTTAGCTTTAGTATACATCTCGCCCGCCTTCTCCTCAAAGCGGCGTATCAGCACCATCTGATGATAATAGTGCAGCAGCGTGTCAGGGCTCTCACCTTTAGGAATGCCCCCTGGCTTCCCAACCTCCCCAACCTCCCCAACTTCCTCTACGTGTGTTTGTTTCTTGCTTTTTGTATCCATCTTCTCTCAGATCCTTTCTTATGCGCCCGGTGGGGCTGGCTCATAGGATGCCGGTACATTCGCGGCCCCACAACGCGGACATTGTTCCGGTTGCGTCTCGCTATGCACCACCTCGCCACAGACAGGACATATCCAGCGTGTCGCAACCTCTCTCACCAGATCGCCACGGCTCACAATACCGACCAGTTTCCCTTGATCAAGCACGGGTATACGCCGAATGCGCTCTTGTACAAAAATATGGCCCACATCTTCCAGCTCAGTCAGTGGGCTAATGCTGATTACTCCCCGCGTCATAATGTCACCGACGGTATTACCCTCTTTACCCAATACATCATATTCACTGACTACCCCAACTACCATATTGTCCGCGTTGACAACGGGGAGTCCACTGATATGATGTTGAGCCAACAAACGAGCTGCCTGCTGTTTCGTCTGATTTTCCGTAGCGGTAATAACCTTGGTAGTCATGACTTCTTCGACTTTCATTTACCGTTCCTTCCTTGTAGAGGCATGGTTCAAATTAAGCACGTTCTGCTTGACAGTTTGAACAATCAAAATAGTCAAAAATTAATTATCCCTTGGCTTGCTCATCACTCATCAATATGTTCCGCAGGCTTTATTACTATATAACATATTTCGCCATAACAAAAGAAGAGGCATAAATCGCCCCTGGCTACACTCTTCGCAATGCCATATGCTATGATAAAACACGTATGGACACATTTAGAAAGGAAAGCAATTATGCCTCAAGAAGCACTCGCATTTGATATGTATGGCACCCTAGTCAACCCGATCCGTATCTGGACGCTGTTAGCGCAATACCTCCCTGATGGCGCGCAACATGTCGCTGAGGTGTGGCGACAAAAGCAACTAGAGTATAGTTTTCGCATCAGTGTGATGGAACACTACGAAGATTTTGCGTGGATAACGCGTAAGGCCCTCGACTATGCGATTATGGCGGAAGGAAAACAGTTGAGCGAGGCGCAAAAACAGGTATTGATGGCCCAATACAACTATCTCGACCGCTTCCCCGATGTGCAGGTAGGGCTTGAACAACTGCAACAGCGCGGTTTCAACATGGTCGTTTTCTCTAATGGTAGCCCAGCCATGCTCACCGCGATTATGCAAGCAACGCAACTCGATTCCTATTTTCAGGGCTTCATTAGTGTGGACGAGATACATGTCTACAAACCCTCGCCCCGCACCTATCAGCTTGTCGCGCAAAAGCTCGCCCGTCCCATCCAGGAAGTGCGCCTCATCTCCTCAAATCCCTTTGATATCATCGGCGCACGTAGTGCGGGCATGCAAGCCACCTGGATTAACCGCTCAGGCGGCCTCTTCGACACGCTTGGCCCTTTACCTGAAATGGTCATTGAAACAATACCAGAACTGGCAAACATCTTACCATGAACAGGCAGCAGTTCTACGGCTGTGCTCTCATGCGTTCCATCACCATCTCCACAGATGGAATACCGCGCACCCCTTGCTTCTCAATGGAAAACGAGGCGACACAATTGGCGAAAGCGACAGCCTGCTCAGGATCACCATGCCAATGAAGATCGGTCAGAAAAGCAGCTGCGAAGACATCACCCGCCCCGGTAGGATCTACCTCCTCCACCTGATAAGCGGGGAAGCGTTTCGTCGTGCCACGGCGGAAGAGCGTCGCGCCATGCCGCCCATCTGTGGCAACGAGCAGCGGGACATGCATGCTCCAGCGTGTTAACATAGCGTCGGCTTCAGTGCGACTTCCGTCAGCGAAGGGCAGCAGGTCATCATGACTTAAAATCAAGACATCCAGCAAGGGCAAAACCCGTTCCGCTTCCTGCCAGGGCGTCGGCCAGACGCGGCCATCATCATCCCAACGCCGTAGCCAGCCCTGAGGAGTTGCCGCGATAATCGCCCCCTCACGGCGCGGAAAGAGAGCCACCAGATCAGGATTGAGTTCGTGCGCGAGTGGGCCGAGCAAGACGACCGGCGTAGACAACCATTCCAGCGGTACATCTGTAGCACCCAGTGCCTCACCCCTTGCCAGCAAGTATTGCACACGAAAGCCATCGTTATAACGATTGTCGAATGTTGTAGTAGCTGCGCTAGGGCGAATGTGGAGGGCAATATCGGAGGGTAAATAGGTAGGCACAAAAGTGGCAAACTCAGGGTCGGCGCAAGACACAACCGCCGAGGCTAATCCTAAATGATAGGCGGTGAGGGCGGCAAAAGAGACGGTACCACCCAGCGAGAATGAACCGCTTGGATGCACATCTCGCGTTACATGACCAATGGTTAAAAATTGAGGATTCTGCAGCATTCACTGGTCCTTTTCTTTTTTAGCGTGAGATACATGAAGGGGCCGCATATCATGCGGCCCCTTCATGTATCTCACACTATCATGTTACCTTCCAGGGCGTTTCAAAGAGATCACAACGCGACGTTCTTCCCCCTCACCAATACTCTCTGTACTAATATCCTTGCTCTCAGCAAGAGCCATATGCACAATACGACGTTCATATGGTGGCATAGCTTCCAGAGCAATAGAGCGGCGATAATTACGTACCTGTTGCGCGACCCGTTGCGCCAGTGAACGCAGATTCTCCTCGCGCCGTTCACGATAATTTTCAGCGTCGACAATAATTCGCATACGATGCTTTGTGCGATGACCAACAATCAAGCTCACGAGCAACTGTAAAGCCGCCAGGGTTTCACCTCTACGTCCAATCAACAAACCCAAGTTCTCGTTCATACCGTGAATATTGAGGGTCAAAGGACTGGTGGACCGCACCTGTACGGTAGCCTGAATATTCATATAGCGTAAAATATGCTGCAAGATGTCAACCGTAATCTCAACATCCTCGCGTGTTGGCGTTTCTACATCCTGCATTTCTACTGTCTGAAGAGCACCAACACCAAGCGTCACCGCCTCTAAAATAGGAGCAAATGGTATGCTAGTAGCCACAAAAGGAATATCTTGCTCCTCTTCCTCTAGTTCGTCGTCTTCCTCTAGTTCATCGTCCTCTTCGCCCTCTTCGTCCTCTTCGCCCTCGAACTCCCCCTCTTCATCCTCTTCATACAAATCGTCTTCAGGCAGGGGCACCTCGTCATCATCAGGGCCAAGAATCGCGTCAGCCAGTTCGGGAGTTATGACAGCACCAATGTTAGCCGTGAGCGGGGCAGTTGCACGCACAGAAACACGCACACGCGCATCTTTGCTGCCTAGACCAACAATGCCTCGGCTGGGCTCTTGTAGTACCATAATATCTACTTCGTTGCGGCGTTTCCCCAAGCGGAGCAATGCCTGCTGTATTGCCTCTTCGACATTTTTACCACTAGCCTCTATGCTTTCCACGATTTTGCTTCTCCCTTTACTTCGATGTGTGATGATGTAATGATAACTCTATCATCCTCTATAGAAAAAGACGGAAAGGGGGCAATAAATTGCACCCCTATCTGCGTGATGCATTTCTCTTCTGTGCATTGCTGCCACTGCGCCGACGCGCCGACGCACTACGACGTGTAGTGGCTGAGGCGCGGGGAGTTGTACGCAATTGTCTTCCTACCGGACCATCGCTCTGATCGCTTTCCTCGCCCTCTTCATCATCCTGAGGTGCATTTTCTACCAACTGCGAGTCAACAACTTTGCGCTGATTTGACGAGGGGCCTGAATTGCGGGGCGCATGATTCGTGATAGCGGTTGAACCAGAGTCGGGTTTCAGTTTCAGGTTTGGCTTCGTCAGCAATCCACCCCAACCCGTGACAAAGTACTGCTGTACGGCCTGGAAGACCGATGATACCGTCCAGTAAAGGGCGAGGCCAGCGGGAAATTGCCAACCGAAGAACACCGTAATCAGCGGCATAAAGTACTGCATCATGCGCGTTGACTGCGCGGTCGGATCATTGGCAGCGGCCTTAGACTGATTCTTGGGCATGGACATGCGTAATTGCACAAAGGTTGCCAGGCCAGCAAGAATCGGCAAAATGTGGCTAGGGTCTGGATTACCCAGAGAGATGTGAACGTTCGGACCGAGAAAGGTAAACCAGTTCAGGAATACATTTGGATACTTGGTGAAATGTGGCACGAATGGATAGAGATTCTGATTGATCGCAGCAAGCGTATGCACAGAGGTACGGAAAATGCCACTCAACGCATAGAAGAGACCATACAGCACCGGCAACTGAATCACCAGTGGCAGACAACCCGCTAACGGATTGACGCCATATTTCTTGTACAGCTCCTGCATGGCTACAGCTTGTCCCTGCTGATCCTTCCCATACTTCTTGCGAATTTCAGCCATCTCGGGCTGAAGGGCCTGTGTAGCCTTCATTGACTTCAATTGTTGTAGCGTCAATGGGAACAAAATCAGTTTGACGATTAAGGTGAGCACAATGATGGAAACACCAAAATCACCAAACACATGATACAGGAGTACCAGACCATTAAAAATGGGGAAGGTAAACAGTATATTGAATAGATAGCCTATCTGACCCACGAGTAGTATCCCGCCTTCCTCGATCTAGTCCCCCAAATGTTCTGGGACAGGATCGTAGAGATCGCCATGATAAAAGGGATGGCAACGCCCAATCCGTTTTGCTGCCATCCAACCACCACGGAAAAAGCCAAAACGTTCAATAGCCTCATATCCATAGTGTGAACACGAGGGAACAAAGCGACACGATGAGGGCAGGACCACCGACAGCGTGCGTTGATAAACACGAATAAGTGCAAGTGCTATATATTTCACCGTTCATCGACCTTTGTGCGCTCTACCTGCTCATAGGATGATGCTTTCGCAGCAAGCAATTTCGCACGACGTAATAATGTTTCAATCTCTTGGGCAAGGGTCGAGAGATCTGTTCCTATGATCTGTTGTCTTGCAGTAATTACTACGTCAATATCGTTAGAAAGTTCATATAAATATGGGCGTATTGCTTCACCGAGTAGACGTTTGATATAATTCCGCATCACTGCGTGCTTGGAGATACGCTTGCTGACCACAAAACCAATGCGCCTTCTATGAAGCACATTTGGTTTCCACGCGATGATAAGCAGCCGAGACGCAATACTACGTCCCTGCTGCCTCACCGATTGGAACTCACTATTTTTTTGCAAGCGTGAAGTGCGCTTAAGAGCCACGTCATTAAACAGTCAAGCTCCAACGCCCTTTGGCGCGGCGAGCTTTGATAACACGACGGCCATTGCGTGTTGACATTCGTTTGAGAAAACCATGTTCGCGTTTGCGCGGAATGCGCTTGGGTTGCCAGGTACGTTTCATTGAATTCCTTCCTTATTCACTTGAAGTGTTCTGTAGATTATAACGGCTAGCTCACTACCTGTCAATGTACGTAACCAACCAACTGGCCGATACGCGCTAACGGATGTGGCAATACCACATCCGTTAGCGCGTATCCCATCTTTTGCGTTGTATCACTTACGCTGATTTGAAACGCAGAAGCACACGGCCCAAGCGAATCTCATCATTATCATGAACGGGCGTGGGTGTCTTCGCGGTCAGGCGCTGGCGATTTACATAGGTGAAGTTTGTGCTGTTCTCATCTTCAATCATGTACTCCCCGTTATCGACAAACATTCGCGCATGCATACGCGAGACTCCACCCTCTTCTCCCCCGTGTGGAGTCAGGTCCACATCAGGATAAATGTTGCTCACCGCATCTTCACGGCCAATCGTAATGGTGTCTTTTCCGCTGATATCAAATTCCTGGTTATCGGCCTCGACGATCAGACGGGCAGTTCCCCCTGCGACAGCGGCAACTGGTGCCTGCGCTGCCTGGGGAGCTTGGCTCTGATCGACCGCTGCCACAACAGGAACTGGCGCGGCGGCTGGCACTGGTGCAGACGAGGACGCCAGCAAGGGTGCCCCACAGTTTGAACAAAACGCTTCACCCGCAGGATTGGCGGTGCCACATGACGCACAAATCTGCTCATCCGCGCTGCCGACTGGTGCCTGCACCGATGCATCTGGGGATGCGACAGTAGCGACAGCCCCTCCCAGAGGCTCGCCGCACTCATCACAAAACGCTGATCCATCCGGGTTTTCATGTCCCAGAGAACATTTTATTGACATAACAATCTATCCTTCCTTCATTAACAGGTAGAGAGTAGGTATACCCTATAGAGCGGTAGTGGCGCGACCTTTTGCGCCCTCTACCGATATGAACGAGTGAGAACGGCAATTAGGGTATGATATCATCAAGACGCTGTGTAAGTTTACGGGTCTTGTTGCCAATTGATTTCACTTGATCCTGAGAAATCTGCTGACCCTGATTGATTTGCTCAAGGGCGGCTTGCGTCTCTTCGTCAAGCACACGCGTCACATTAGGCGCGAGTCGCGTGGTTGACTTACCCGTTCTTTTATACTCATCGAGTACGCGCGTTACCAGACGATTGGCATTCGCCTTTTCAGCAAAATTCATCACCAAGGCGTTTACCTGTGACGACTGCTCTACATCAGGCGTAAACGTGACCTTGATATCTTCACGTATTTTCTCGCCCAGCAGATTAGCAATTGGTACATCATAGGTAAGTTCAGCCCGCGCAATACGGAAGAGGCCCGCCGGTCGTGGGTCAATCATCAGCTCAACGAGCACCGACTGCGCATTGTCCTTCTCCAGATCACCAAGGACAATGGTCACCTGACGATCTGACAGTGACGAGGCATCCAGATCGCGGATAAGCGGCAATACCTTGACGGCTTTTCTGGGTGAGACACCTGAAGGCAAGCTGAGAGTGAGCGTCGCATTACGCACAGCAACTGCGACCGCACTCTGCACCTGTTGCTGAAAGACACTCATGGCATTGTCTGGGTTGCGAATAAATTCGGCTGGCGAACCACCGCTTCTTTGGCCGATTTCATCCAACAAACTTTCATCCCAATCCTGACCAATACCGAGCGTAGAAATGCTTACGCCCGCCGTCGCCGCTTCCGCCGCCAGTTCGCGACAGCGACGCGCATCACCATAGGTCACACCGTCCGTGAGCAGAATCATGCGTTTGATGGCATTGGGAATATTCCACCGTCGTAATTCACCCAGTCCCAGTTCCATACCACGCGATATCGCCGTACCACCTGCGTCTTGAATCTTGTCAATAGCAGCCTTCATGCCTGGCTTATCATTCGCCGGCATGGATGGAATAATCACTTGAGCGGTGTCATCAAACATGACAACCGAAATGTAGTCGGTTGGCTCCAAATGATCGATGACCATCTTGACCGCTTCTTTCACATTATAAAGTTTGGCTCCCTTCATCGAGCCAGAATGGTCAAGCACCAGGGCAAAATTCAGGGGCATACGCACCTGCGCCATCAATTCGGTCGGCTTGGCCTCTAATAGGACATATGCTATTTGGCTCCCACCAGTGACTGGCATGAAATCTTTTCCCAACTGGTGCGCCAAGGTTACTTCTCCGGGCATAGTCAATCAGCTCCTTTCGCTTTCGGCTGCCCTAGTATATCATTAGTGCTCATCAACGCACAAACACCACTACCGCACTGACATTATCCTCACCCCCATTGGTATTAGCAGCTTCAAGCAACTGCGCACACGCAGTCTGGGGGTCAGGTGCATTGCTTAGGATATCTGTGATTTGTGGATTTCGTATCATCTCCCACAAACCGTCTGAGCAACTTAAAAGAATATCTCCTGAGTGGACTTGCTGTTTGAAGTCGTCTACCTGCACATTCAACTTATCACCCAGGCTGCGGAAAATCTGACTGCGCTGCGGATGAGTATAGACATCATCAGGCTCGATCAGACCGCCCGCCAGCAATTGTGCCACCAATGAATGATCATTGGTTAATTGGTACAGCGTTCCATCTCGTAACATATACGTACGACTATCCCCAACGTTGATAATGTACGCATGATCATTCACAATCATGAACCCGGTCACGGTGGAACCCATGTCCGTTTTCTCACGCTGATTCACCTGGCAGATGCTGTTATTGGCCTCTTCGATTGCCCCCTTGAATACATCCACCAGGGCATCGTCGGTCAGTGCCGTTGCAGGCTGTCCGCCACGCTCAGCTGTAAGTGGCTTCATGAACAGTTCGCTGACGATACGCTCTGCCACCACGTTGACCGTCATACGACTGGCTCCCTGTCCATTATCGTGTCCACCCATGCCATCGGCCACCATAAACACCCCAACGGGCGTGGAAATTGATTCGTGAACACGCTGCAATTGTAAGACGAGGGTGCTATCTTCGTTTGGCTCACTACGCCTCACGTTACCAGCATCAGAGTCGCTCGCCACCAGCAGGCGCACGCCCAGAGGAAACGAAATCTGCGTCGTCTGCGGCTGCTCAACCACATAGGTTTTTCCATCCTCGGCAAATGTATTCATTATCGTACCGAGCGTGACTAACCCTTCTTTATTCTGGGCCTCGGTCGCGGCGTACTCATGCAGGATATAGGTCATATTGAGCAGAGCGGCCCCACAATCAATACAGTATTCATCACCTTCGGCATTTTGCTCTGAACCACAATTCCAACAATGTTGATAGCCCTGGTGATCGACCACTTGATACACACGCTCATGCTCGCTCTCACTCACAAGCTGGGTCACTTCATAGCGACCATTGAGCACCGTGCCCACGGCAAGCGCGGCAGACCCACCCTGAGCAACTGGCTCCGCAGGCTCAGATGGCGCATCCTCATCGTATGGGGATGGTGCAGATGGCAAAGCAGCATAGATGGTTTCCTGCTGCGAGGCATCCACCACAGGCTGTTCGCTTTGCGACACGCCATTTTCGACTGGCACTGCTGCATAGATGGTTGGAGCCGATGCCGCATCGAACGCATCAGCATACCCTGCGTCGTTCACAACTGGGCTACTTGCATCCTCGCCAGGAATAACAGGCATGAGCGATTCAGGCGGCGGGGGCGGCGCAATACGCGTCGACTCGCTACTGCTGGCCACAATAGGTTCAGCCGCTGGCACCTGTTCCGCTTCCACTTCTACATTACCAGCAGTCGGAGCTCCATTTACGGCCTCTAATGAACCTGAAGCTCTATTTTGCACGTCTCCGCCGGGTGCATTGTTCACCTCAGCACCCCCGCTGCCAGCTTCTTGTAGCGCATGTTCTTTTTGCCACAGGCGCGCATGGAATGCGACCATCTCGCTGGGTGAAAGAATTTGTGTCGGCTCATGGGTGATATCCACAGGAGCATCCGCGTGAGCATCATCACCTTGACTTTGTACATCCTGATCTATTGCTTGTGCTTGCGGCACCTGCTGGGATGCTACTGCGCTGTTTTCTTGTGGCAGCACTTGCTGTGACGCTACAGCACCGTTTTCTTGTGGTAGCACATGCACATGCTCAAGAGAGGCGGCAACAGGTTGTTGCGCTTCGGATTGCGCCGCCATCTGTTCAGCGGTAAAGTGCATGCCACAGGTTTTACAGAATCTTGCATTATCACGATTGATTGCATGACATCTGGGACAGAGCATTCTGCCCTCCTTTTAATTGAATTTACGTTAGAATGCAAAAAGAGGCACTACACTTGTTTCTGCAAGCGAAGAGCCTCTGCATTATTCGTGTCTTGTGTAAGAACTTCTTTTATCAGTTGACGTGCTTCTACCTTTTTATTGGTCTTGTTGTAGCACGTCGCCATTGCCAGCCAAATTGCAGCATGAAAGGGACCGTTCTGCCGTGCCTGCTCCAACGCGCTGAGAGCAAGCTTCCATTCGCGCCGCAGCATATGCGCCCGTCCCAGTTCATACCACGCTTCCCACAGCGTCGGATCATCTTGACTCGCTTGGCGCAGCGTATCAATGGCCGCCCCATACTGCTTGGTCTCGATGTAGAGACGACCGAGGGCAACGAGCATAAGCGCGTGATCGGGCGCAATGCGTAAACCATCTAAGAAGTAGGCCATCGCCTTGCGGTTATAGCCTTGCTCCATCGATGCCATTCCCAACTGGTAGTAGATCGCCGGGTCAGTCGGTGCCAAGGCCAATGCCTTCTCAAAGGCGCCCATTGCTTGTGCATATAAAGCTAGATCGCGATAACACATACCCAGTTGGAAATAGGTGTCCAGAGCATCCGCTTTGTAACGCAGTGCCTCTTCCAGTTTCTCGGCAGCCAGTTTGAAGTTCTCGTTGGAGAGCTTCTTATCACTCTCTTTCAAGATCTGCCCATGCTGTCGATACGCTCGTCCAAGATTATAAAGCACGTCATAGGAAGCACCTTTTGCCAGGGCTAGCTTAAACTGGTACACCGCCGCAGCATAATTTCTGCTCCCCATATGTTGTAAACCGAGACGATAGGGATCGCTAGTAGCAGGAACGGGCGCAGGTTTCGTGCCATTACTACCAGCAACTGGACGTGCACGAATAGACTGTGGTGCTTGCGTTACGGGCCGCGACTGAATGGTTTGTCCAGACTGTGGGACGGGACGCGCACGAATGGGCTGTGGTGCTTGCGTCACGGGCCGTGCCTGGATGGTCTGCCCTGGCTGCGTCACGGGCCGTGCCTGAATACCCGATGCGCCAGTAGCAGGCCGTGCCTGGTTTGGTTGTTGTATCGGTCGTGCCCGAATGGGTGCTCTTGGCGGTGGGGGGACAGTACGCAGTTGTTGCGGTGGCGCTGAACGTGCGCCCGTTGCCAATGGCTGTCCATCCCGTTTACAAAACTTTGCCCCCGGACGATTTTGGAAGCCACACTTTGGGCAGATCAGCGCCGAAGCAGACACTGTGCTTGCAGGCATCGCCGGAACAATCATTGTTGCCGCGGGCGATATGGCTGGTATCTGGATGGTAGACGCTCCCGAAGTAGCCAAGGCACTCGCGGGCAAACAATGTTGCAGGGCCACGCGCATTGCCTCGGCACTCTGAAAGCGTAAGTCACGATTTTGTTGCGTGGCCTTAATCACCACCTGCTCGATTGGACACACCACTGCATTCCCCACCGTCATCGTGCGCAATTTCGGATTTTTCTTTTGCATACTGCCAACGGTAGGGGTCTGAATGGGGTCTGGTTCAGTATTCGTTAGCAGGTGATAGAGGGTAGCACCAAGCGAGTATATATCCGAGCGCGCATCGGTCTGAACCTGTATTTTAGGAGTTTTGGCGTTGCGCATTTGGCCCGGCATCACAATTGAGCCGAGGTGTTCAGGCGAGGCATAGGATATGGTGCCCAGGTTTTCCGTATTCGTGCGTTTATTGGGATCGAAACGGCGCGCAATACCAAAATCAATGAGCATGACCTCATCCTGTGGCGTCACCATAATATTGCCCGGCTTGAGATCACGCAGGATAATCGGCGGATTCTGCGCGTGAATATAGCTCAGTGCTTCACATACCTGCATCGCCCACTTAATAGCCTTCTCTTCGGCTAGCGGTCCGTTGCTATCCTCTAGCACCTTCTCCAAGCTTCTGCCCGGCACAAATTCCATCGCAAAGTAGTAGTTCCCTCGTTCTTGAAAGGGTAACACTAGCGACGCAATATGGGAGTGCTTGAGCTTACGCAACAGGTCGATCTCTCTGGTGAAGCGGTCAATGGCGGCTTTCTTCTCCTCTTCACTGACATTAGAACCAAGCAAGAGTTCCTTCACGGCATAATAATAGCCAGATGTTCCCATCTGCTCTACTTTATAAACCGTCCCCATTCCACCTTCGCCGAGGACCTGCACAATTTTAAATTTTCCATCGAGGATCGTACCTAATGGAAGAGTCATACTCCAAAATTCTCCAGAATCACTATGCGCTCACCTGGACGACGACAGCCGTAATATTATCTTCGCCGCCATGTTTGTTTGCGAGTTTAATGAGCTCATTACATATTTGCTTTGGGTCTTTCTGCTCATTTAATACTTTTAGGAGATCGGGGTCGTGAACCATTTCCCACAAGCCATCTGAACAGAGCAGAAGCATATCACCCGGTTTGAGGATTTCCAGAAAGGTGTCCACTTCGACATTTTTATGTCCGGCACCAAGTGAACGATAGATCAGATTGCGCTGTGGATGTGTATAGACATCCTCTTGCTCAATCTGTTTCGACTCTACCAGTCGAGCGACGAGCGAATGATCTCGTGTGATCGGCTTTAATGCCTTATCACGCCACAGATAGGTGCGACTGTCACCAACATTGGCAATATACGCACGATCCCCTTCTACCAGAGCAGCAGTGACAGTGCAACCCAGACCACGGGCGGCAGTCTGCTTCTCACCATACTGCACAATAGCACGATTGGCCTGCTCTATGGCTTTCTTCAGTTGTTGTTCGCGAGCGGCCACGTCGATGCTATCAGACAACTTAATCGTTTTCTGGGCGTCATCATCTTCTCCCGCAATTTCCTTTTGGGCATCCTTTATGGCGGCAGCAGACAATTGGATCGTTGCATCGGGGTCATCGGATTGCGTCGTTTGTGCTTGTATATCTTTTGTATCAAGTTTTACCGTGGTCTGATCAAAGCGTGGTTTGAAAAACGCATCTAACGCCTTGCTCATTTCATCGACGGCTAACTGGCTGGCCACTTCCCCTGCCTTATAGCCCCCCATCCCATCGGCGACAATGAAGAGCCCATAATCTCCATCTTCTAATGATTCGATACGTTGAAAAGCATTATCTTCGTTCTGTTCGCGTTGTTTTCCGACATCAGTTTTTTTAGCAGCATTCAGCTTTAAGCGCATAGATTAATACCTCGTAAGAGCAAATTTTGTACATAATTCACGCTCACATCATATAATGTTTTAAGCAAATTGAAAAGGCTTTTTATAAGAATACTTGTGTTTTGGTTCTATCAATGCATGAATATAAGCTATACACGATACCCTTTCCCTCACATCCTCCACGTAGTATCTACGCAAAAGGTGAAGCAAGGTTGTAAGCCCCGTTTGATGAAGAGTGCATAACTATTATTGAGTCATCCCAAGCATACACGCACTCTTCATGAAGAGATTATCTTCTGTTCTCTTTCTCTTCTCGTGTACGCGCCCTAAACTGCATTTTGATGGCGGTACCACGAAAACTAAAGGCATCACGTAGCCTATTCTCAAGATAACGTTCGTAAGCGAAATGGACCACCTCGGGATCATTCACAAAGAAAATGAACGTTGGTGGATTCACCCGCGCCTGTGTTGCGTAATAAATCTTGAGTGCCTTGGCCTTCACCGCTGATGGATGATGGCGGCGTACCGATTCCTGAATCACTTCATTCAAGCGAGCCGTGGGCACACGCAGATAGCGCATTTCGGCAATCTTGAGTGCGGTGGCCAGGATGCTTTGCACATGATAGCCAGTCTTTGCTGAGGCGAAAATGATGGGTGCGTAGGGAATGAATTTGAGGTCCTCGGCCAGTTGTACACGGTACGCCTCGGCACTATCAATCTCATCATCCTCTTTCGGGAAGTTCCCTTCACGCTCCTCGCGGCGTTGCTCTTGCGCCACGTCCCATTTATTTACCACCACGATCACCCCCTTGGCCTGCTCGTGAATTGCCCCCACAATGTGGGTATCCTGCGCGGTCAATCCTTCAGTGGCGTCAATCATCAGGATAGCGATATCACAACGATCAATGGCCCGTTCAGAGCGTAGCACGCTGAACTTCTCGATGCCCGGCCCAACTTTCCCCCGCCTGCGAATGCCTGCCGTATCGACCAGCTTGATGCGTTGCTCCTGAAAGACAATCTCGGTATCAATCGCGTCGCGTGTGGTGCCGGGAACATCGCTCACTATCGAGCGTTCATAGCCCAGAACAGAGTTCAAAAGCGACGACTTGCCGACATTTGGTCTTCCGACAATGGCAATACGTGGTATTTGCTCCTCTTCTTCATTGCCCTCATCGGTCTCATCGTCGGGTGGTAGTGCATCCACCACCACATCGAGCAGATCGCCCGTGCCCGTGCCCTGAATGGAGGAGATGGTGATTGGCTCGCCCAATCCCAGTGCATAAAACTCGACGGCATCCATACGCCGTGCGGCATTATCAGCTTTATTGGCGGCAAGTATTACCGGCTTCTTCGTGCGACGCAAGAGGTCGGCCACCTCTTCATCAGAACCAGTGATGCCTACACGCGCATCCACCAGGAAAATGATGACATCCGCCTCGTCAATTGCTAGTTCGGCCTGCGATGTGACGAGCTTTGTCAGGTCCCCTGGCTGATTATCCAGCCCAACCTGCCCCACGGGTATAATATTGCCAAATTCCAGACCACCCGTATCGATGAGCGTAAACTCACGCCCATTCCAATCAGTATCGCCATACAAGCGGTCGCGCGTCGTCCCCGGCACATCCTCAACAATGGCGACCCGCTCACCAATCATTCTATTGAAAAACGTGGATTTACCGACATTTGGTCGTCCCACAATCGCTACAAGTGGTTTCATTCGAAAAACTTCCTCCCCACCCTTTCCTAACATAAGAGTGTTCTGATAAGCACATAGGCACAAAAAAATTGCACAATTGCGATCATTATAGCATACTCAGTGTGAAGAGAGGGTGATTTATTATATTCTCTTATTGTCACTCTATACTTGCCTTATGAAGAAGTTCCCCCTTATAATGATGACAATAAACACGGTAAAGCACAACGCAATCCGAACAAGAGGAGCACGCATGGTGACGGACACGCAAGGAATTGATGGACACTATCTCAATGAAAAAAGTATTATCGACAACGGAACAGGTGTGGAAGTAGAGGATACAAGTGATGAAGAGAAATTTGCCGAACCATTTGATCCAGCTTTAATTCGTGTGGATACCAGACCAATGACGATTGATCTACTACGTTCACGTATCGAGTATCAAGAAATAGACCTTGCGCCCGGGTTTCAGCGCAAAGGTGGCATCTGGAAAGATGGAGCACAGAGCCGCTTAATCGAATCTATATTGATTCGTATTCCTCTACCAGCATTTTATATGGATGCAACGAATGATGAGAGGTGGTTAGTCGTAGATGGCCTTCAACGGTTAACAACCATAAAAAGGTTTATGATTGACAAAACGCTCAAACTCAGTGGGTTAGAATTTCTTATACATTTTAATGGAAAATCGTATGACGAATTACCGCGCAATTATCAACGTCGCATAGCCGAAACTCAAATCACTGTCTATCTCATAGAAAAGGGCACGCCTGATGCGGTAAAATTTAACATTTTCAAACGCATCAACACAGGTGGTTTACCGCTCTCGTCTCAAGAGATCCGCCATGCACTGAATCAAGGAGCAGCAACAACGCTACTTGCACAACTTGCAGATTCAGATCTATTCAAGAGAGCCGTAGATGATGGCATCCGCGATGACCGCATGGCAGATCGCGAGTGTGTACTCAGGTATCTTGCTTTTACCATTACACCGTATACCACCTTTACGAAAGACTTCGATGGCTTTCTCAATAAATCCATGAAAGACATCAACAAAATGACCGACCTTGAACGGGAAAGATTACGTAGTCAATTTGAGCGGACAATGCTGTTAGCGAGAGAGCTTTTTGGCAATGACGCTTTTCGCAAACGGTATTCAGAGACAGCTGCGCGACAACCAATCAATAAGCCACTTTTTGAAAGCTGGTCTGTTAATCTTAGCCGTTTAAATGATGTACAGGTTCAGGTACTCAAGAGTCGCAAGAGCCTGTTGAGAGAAAAGTTTATTGCACTCATGAACGACCCCAGCCGTAAGTTCAACGAGGCAATTTCGCTGGCAACTGGTGATCCTAAAAAGGTACGATTACGTTTTGAGGCAATAGAACAACTTATTAAGGATGTGCTGGTATGATACGCATACAAGACCCTCAAAGCATCATGCTTCATACACTCCGTTTACAAAACTACAAATGCTTTGAAGACCAGTCGCTTGATTTCAAGTTTCTCACTTTATTGTCGGGTTTGAATGCTACTGGAAAATCTTCTGTTATACAATCATTACTTCTCTTACGCCAATCATTTCAACAAAATTTGTTACGAGAAACTGGCTTAGCCCTCAATGGCGATTTAGTCCATATTGGTACTGCCAAGGATGCTCTATTTGAAGGTGCCAAAGAAGATATGATTGGTTTTGAACTTGCTCTCGGAGATGGCAACAAAGAAGAATGGCATTTTAGCTATGATAGAGAAGCTGATGTTTTAGGTCTCGCGCCTAAGGTATTCGGAGTTCTGGACAGTATTAGCGATGCTACCGCTATTTACAAATCAAGCCTTTTTAGTAATAACTTCCATTATCTGCAAGCTGAACGGCTAGGTCCACGACGTTTCTTCGAGACATCAGATTTTCTTGTGCGTCAACATAGACAACTCGGCTCTGCTGGTGAGTATGCAGCACAATTCTTAGATGTTTTTCGCGATGCCCACATCGCGAGTGATGTTTTAAGCCATCCAGATGCGGTATCACCAGCCTTGAAAGATCAAGTAGAAGCTTGGCTTGGTGAGATTAGTCCAGATACGCGTATTACCCTTACACCAAACGCCAATTCCGATACCATCAGTTTACAGTATTCCTTTGTACTCGGACACCAAGAGAGTAATACCTATCGAGCTACGAATGTTGGCTTTGGTATTACCTATGCCTTACCCATTCTTGTTGCTGTGCTTTCTTCCTCCCCTGGTTCCTTACTACTTATAGAAAACCCTGAAGCACATTTGCATCCTCATGGGCAAGCGCGTATGGGAGAACTATTAGCATTTGCCGCCAGTTGTGGTATACAAGTAGTGATCGAGACACACAGCGATCATGTATTGAACGGTATCCGTCTTGCCGTCCATGGTGGAAAGACATCTCCCGATGATATACAATTGCACTTCTTTCAACGTCGTAAGCCAGACGGACAATCTCACGTCATATCACCACGCATAGACCGCAACGGGCGTATTGATCAGTGGCCCAATGGCTTTTTTGACGAATGGGATAAAAGTTTAGAGGCTTTAATAACGCCGAGGGATATGTAGTATATGGACCTGGAAATGGTATTCAATGAGTTGTCACTTCGTCCTCTTGCAGCCGATACCCATGTTGCTCAACAAAGGATGTCAGCCCTCCTACAAACGATTGCCGCCGCAACACGTCATGGTGTGAAAAGCATACTCCGTACTGATAGTAAGCTAGACTCAGAAGAGTTGGCCCCAGGTTATCCTATAGCACGTTGGCGTAACGATCAAAACGTAGACAGAGAGTTACGACGGCTTTTTCTAACACTTACAACCAAATCACCTTTTTTAGAAGACATTATCCAACCTGATATTGAGCATCAGGTTGGTATATCTGATTTTTTTTATGGTGAAGGGCGAGCAAAAGGACTTGGTATAGCCTACTTACTTGAAGCACTTGCTATCAGCCTAAAATCAGATGTGTGCTGGGATGATAGTCACCTTCAGATAAAAATCGTTCAAATTGATGATAACGGCGAGATTTCAGAAACTCTAGCGGAAATACCCCATGCAAGTTCCAGTGACCATACACAGGACCATGTTGATTGGATTAAATTACGGCTTCGGCAAGAAGAGCACCTAGCAATTCATGATGGGATTACTATCTGGAAACAGAAAGAAGATCGATTCCCTCACTTATATTTTTGTGATGATGTTCAGCAACAATTGCAAGTGCTAGCTCGCGGGAGCCAATTATTAATGCCAATTATGAGGAGGTTGCATGAGCTTGAGGACTTTTGTGAAGCCTGGCATGAAGGCCCATTTGATCATAATCAGATGAAAAGTAAAATAACAAATGAGAGCGAAGCAACCATAGAAATGTTTGGAGGAGAACGCACATTTCGCTGTCCAGATGGTATCGTTCGCATATTTCGTTGGCACAGCCGTCTCACTCCTGGTGAATGGCGTCTCTATTTTCATCCATTGCCAGAGGAGAAAAAACTGATCATTGGATATATTGGACCTCATTTGCGCACAGTACGCTTTCATTAGCTTGTTCAAATGAGAACTGTTACAGAGTAAAGCAGCACATTGATAGGGACCCGATTGATTGCGCGCAATCAATCGGGTCCCTATCAATGTGCTGCTTTACTCCGCCGCGCTAAAGCCCTGCGCTTGCGCGTCGTCCTCGTTATCGAAGTAGACCACATCGAGCGGCTCACCCTCTGTGTGGGGCAATTGCTCCATAGGCGTCTCGATGGGATAGTAAAGCTTGCTGCCGACAAGGCCAACGAACTTCGCATCTAACGGCTGCTGTGCCACCGCTACGTCCGGTTGCGCGTCTTCCGCCGCCTTCTCCTCGGTCTTCACAGCTTGAGCAATAACTGGTGCCTGCTGCAACGTAGGCGATGGGGTTGCACTTTCCGGTGCCTGCACCGATGCCTGGGGAGTTAGCTTACTGGCCGACACACCAACAGCTGCGGCTGCCGGTTGCTTTACAGCACCATTCAAATGCCCGTTTTGCGTAATCTGAAACGACTGGCTCTCCAGCGACTGCTCCTGTATGCGTCGGCGAATAAGCCAGATGACACCTACCAAGGTGGCACTCAAGCCGAGACTAAAGCCAAAGATAGACCAGAAGAGGCCTTTACGCTGGCTAACCTGCTCAGTCGCGACACGACTGCGCTTGCTGACCTCTTCCGCCAGCTGTTCACTGCGCTTAGCCACCTCTTCCGCCAACTTCTCGCTCCGCTTGGCTACCTCTTTTGAAAGCTGTTCACTGCGCTTGGCCACATCCTTGCTGACCTCTTCCGCCAGCTTTTCGCTCCGCTTGGCTACCTCTTTTGAGAGCCGTTTACTGCGCTTGGCCACCTCTTTTGAAAGGTGCTCACTGCGTTTAGCCACGTCCTTGCTCACCTTACCACCACGCTCAGCAAGCACCTGCGTCGCCTTGCTACCACGCTCGGCAAGATCACCGACAACATCATTACCGCGCTCGGCCAGCACCTGCGTCGCCTTGCTGCCGCGCTCCAACAGATCGCTCCCCTGATCAGCAAGCACACGCGAGAGCTTACCGCTGCGCTCAGTCAGGGCACCGCTAAGATCGCCACCGCGCCGCATGATCTCCTGACTATACGGATGATCCTTCAACTCAACCAAGGCATCGGCAAGCGAAGCACTAACGGCTTGCAGGCGTTCTTGCCCCTCACTCGTGACAGCACCACCACGTTTACGAGCCTCTTCACGCGCGATCTCAGCCCGTTGGCGCACCTGTGAGGCAATGCTATTGATGATTGGGCCAAATGTCGTGAGCGTCAACACACCAACGCGCAACCAGCGTCCAATCTCTGCATTCGTTCTTTTTGTATTTTTGTCCATTAGATTTCCTTCGCATAGAATTGTAACAAAGTATCTTACATTTAATACGCCATATAGTATGTCAGCCCACATGCTATTATGTCAAGCTACCTCAACAAGAGAAGCGGCTAGCCGTGTTGATTTTTCGACACGGCTAGCC
>JBBPYR010000144.1:0-11962 GCA_038199755.1 Ktedonobacterales bacterium
GGCGGTTTCTGACTGATAATCTGGTAATGCACGCGCCGAATATGGACACCCGCCCCATAGCCAAAGGCATGCCACAGGTCTGCGAACCACTGTGCCAGAGCCGAATCCCCAGGCGTGCCCGTATAAAAGGGGTCATTTTGCGGTGCCAGGGCGATCAGGTCGGTCACTTTCTGGCCCGTTTCACGCCCTAACTGCTTAATCTGTTCGTAGTTCATCCCCGCTCCTTTCCCGCTTGAAAACAGGTGATGCCCCGTTTCTCACCAGAGAGCCGAGGCACCACGTTTCCTATTACACCACGCCGCTACTCCCCTTGCGGCGCAGCACCATATTGATAATGTCGCCATTGCCGCCGAGTGGCAAACTCCACTTGGTGCCCATCGGCCAGGGCATCACGCACTAATGCCGCCTCTTTGCGGGTGCGGCGTTGCCCTTGTGGGTCCAGGCGCAGCGCGTCCGGGGCTACTTGCCCGAAAAAGGGGGCGGGGTGGCATCACCCCCAGCCATGGCAGGAACAGGTGCCGCCGCCCGTTCGCGTTGTGCTGCTTGTGCCGCATCATCGCGACGGACCCCCGCATAGCCTTGCTGATAGCCAGCGGCACCAGGAGCCGCCGTGGGACGCACCATACCAGGATAGGCTGCTTGTGGAGCTGCATAGCCGCTGGTCGTAGGAGTCACAGGACGAGCATCCTGTTTGGGTGCCGCTTGTGGACGAGCCGTAGGAGCCGCTGCTGCACTGGCAGGACTTCCCCCACCGCCGCCAAAGCCACGCACGGTATAACCTTGTTTGGCACGGTCCATATCCATATCGACCACCGCCAGGGCAATCGTGAAGAGCGGCACAATCGGCATCACGAGGTACACCATCACCACCAACACCGTGTAAATGGGACCGCTAAAGAGATGCAGCCAGTCAATGGCCCGAATGGAAACCGCCCCTTGTGCGAAGTTCGCCGAAATCTCCACCAGTTCTAAGAGGATGCTAATCACGAGGTAAATGCGAATACGCTCATGATTGAGCAAGCGATGCACCAAGCCACGAC
This sequence comes from Ktedonobacterales bacterium, assembly GCA_038199755.1. GTDB lineage: Bacteria > Chloroflexota > Ktedonobacteria > Ktedonobacterales > Ktedonobacteraceae > JBBPYR01. Next base: position 1,041 of record JBBPYR010000144.1, read on the forward strand.
TGACAAAGTAGCCCAGGGCCGTAAAACCAAGAGCTAACCCCCACTTGACGTAGGGTTGTAACGGGTCCGAGGTATCGGTCACATGGTCCATCGAGGAGTAGAACCACAAAATGGCATGGGCCGAGACCGCCGAGAAGAGTACCGAGAGCACCCGTAACACCATATGCTCACATTGGCGTATCCAGCTGTGTGAAGCCTTGCTGAATTGCTGCAACAGACATTCCTTTCTAGCGTTGCCCAACCTACATGAGCAACGCCATGACTACATCACGAGATCACCACAACACGAACCGATGACGCGATTAGGCCGCAGCCGATTGAGCCATGGCCGCTGCATACTTGCAGACCAGCGTCATATACTGTGCGCTCTTGCCCTTGAAGCGCAACACTTCCAGGGGCAGTTGGCTGAATTGGGGCGGCAGTTGGAGGCGCAGTTGGTCAGCCACTTGACGCAGGTCATCGGCAGCCGCCCCCTGCTTTTTCATCTGCTTGAGTTGCTCTAACAACTCGAAGCCGTCATTGAGTTGGACGGTATATTTTTCGGTGGTGTCCGCATCGATGACCACCATCTTGATCGAGAACGCCAATTGTTCCGCGCCCGTTGACGCATTGAAATCGCGATATTCGCCGACATCGCCGCTGAGCACGATAGCATTTAAGTACATAGAGGTCCTCCTTGTGAACCAAGCAAACAGGCCCCGCCAAATGAGGCCACGCAGAAGAATGAAGCAAACGCTTGCGCGAGACAACAGAACAGTAGAACCACATTAGGAAGCGGTATCCCGAAAAGCAGCGGCCAGATGGTCCCAGTCGACTTGCCCAAGTGCCGCATGCAGCAGATCAGTAGACAGCAGGGTCAGCCAACTGGTAGCCGTAGCATCTAACAAGGTTTCAATATTCTCTTGCACCCACTCGCGCAGCCGATCAGCCCCAATGTGAGGAGCAGGAGCGTCAGCCACCAGCTGACACACCGTCTGATAAATGTCGGCATAACTCGACAGGTGACAAAAGAGCTGCCACGTAAATTTGTTAGGCCACCCATTATAAGGGTCACGGTCCATTCTTTTCCCCCTTCCACCGCTAACGGCTTGCCAATAGAGCTTGAAACACCTTGAAAACCCGCTAATGGCTTGCCACTACCGTCAGGACCACAGGAACGAGCGTTAAAAGCAGAAGCATCACACTCATGCCAATCACCATCCAGGACAGAAACCAGCCGATGCGACCAAGCATAGCAACCTCCTTTGTGAAAGCAGAACACAACAACACGACACCACCAGGACAGCGCGCACCTTAGCCGCCCAGGTAGCTCTCTTCTTCCATCTCATCAGCCACCACCGCAGGGTCTAGCCAATAGCCTTGCATAACCGCCGCCACCGGAATGCCATAGGGCCGAGTAGGACGAAGGGCGCGTTCATCATAGGGAGGAATGTCATCGCGCCCACCATAGAGGTAATCTTGACGCAAGCGATACGAGCGACCAAAGGAAGCTGCACGCACAAAGGCCAGATCACCACTCACAGGCAGGGCTTGACGCTGTGGCGTAGCAGGAGCGGTAGCCAGCTGCTCAATGGCCGCTTGCACATAGTGGCGAAACACCCGCCGCTGGGTCGCCGCATCCAGCGGGTGCCCAAGCCCATTGCAGAAGTCCTGGGGCGTGAGGTACTGCACATCCAACGACGACAATAACGGCAAGCCTTGCCGAGCACGCCAACGCGCACTAAACGCCGTCCAACTCGCCAGCCCCGCCATGCGTTGATGCTCAAGCGAGGCATTATATTGCGCAAATGTGACCCCACGCCGTTTCATGGCCGCACCTCAGAGAGCAGCGAGGTCACAAACAAGGGATTGACGAGGGCATCATTAGCAATCCAGTGCAAATCTTGCACGAGATCAGCCAATTGCGTTTCACCCAGCGCACTCGCACACGCATGCAAGGGAGCCGTCAGCGCAACCACCTGCGCCCAATCCCCCTGCTCTAACGCCCCATTGATCTGTGTAATCAATGCTTCAAGATCAGGCACCACAGAGACAGCCACGTCACCAGACCAATCAGACACCTCATTCATCGGTTTCACCTCCAACTGGATAGACCGAGACCCCCAGGAGTATGCTACTCATGAGGGTCTCCACCGAAACACGCAGGAAGATCAATCAGGTCTCAGACCGAGAGGTGTCCAACCATGACCACCAGACACCACACGATACACACCAGAAGGAAGACCAAACCAAGCAGTTTCCATTTGTCCATGCCAGGACGGCACGCCAGCACCACACCCGCCAGCAAGATGACCGCCATCAAACCAAGCATGCTTTTGCCCCTCTCTTAAAAAGGATGATCGTCACCGAAATCATCCTGACCGCCAGTCGCTTCCCGCATAGACAGGAATGCCGTGTATGCCTCGACCAGGGCGGTCATCTCATGGACGGTCAGCGCAAACTGATGCGCGTCGTCAAGATGTTGCCCATCAACGAGCCGATGTAAACCAATATGACTGTCCTCAAAAACCGCTACCACTTGTTGGGCATCAAACCAACGACTCCCACCGCCATAGGTGGCAGAGAGTTCCACATAGTGGGTATAAGGATCAGACTTGAGAATACGCGCCATAGGTGTACTCCTCTTCATACGCCGCAGCCGCAACGGTATCCGTTACCAAATCAGCCGACTCCACAGGCACAACCGCCGTGATAGATGCTTGCCAACAGGGGTGGCAGCGACCGCCGTAGGAGGCAAAGAAATGATCTTTGTGCAGGTACACGCCGCAGTCTGGACACTGGACGGGACGCGCTAGATGATAGTCAGGAGTGTATTGGTTGGGACCCATGCCCCGACCAAATCGTTTCGCGTGCATGGAGAACTCCTTTCGCAATGAGGAACACTATTCCAACGCGAGACACCTACCAGGGAACGCACTACGCAACCGCTTGTTCTTGCTGCATATATGTCTGATGCAGTCCGTCAATGGCATGTTCGGCCATCTCTCGCAGCTGAGTGAACAAGGCCACCGCTTCACGAATGTTGGTGCGACGGGCTTCCTCATGCAGCACCAACGCGAGTTGATGGATACGCCACCAATCAGTATGCAGAGGGCCACGATGTTCGGGTAAGCCGTGGATAAGCAGCCCACGTAGCTCGTACAGATGAGTCATGACACGCCCATACCGCTCAGGATGAGGACGCACCGCCGCCAGAAATCGCCGTGTTGTGACAGGTAAACTCGTCATAATGCACCAACCTTTCAGAAGGATGAATTGTCAAGCAATGTAAAGAAGGAAAATACCAGCATTCCCTTGCCACTTACTTTGTACGCATTCCCATCTATCTACCACTTCCCCCAATCGTGAGAGCAACCCACCCTGAAAAGTGCTACGTGCTTACTTCGCCTTCACAGGCAGCACCCCAGGCATACATTTGCTCCTCCCATACGAGGGGACATGACCACGTATGAGGTATCATCGATGTCTCACGCATCCCCATCTAACAACCAACCGCATCGATCAAACGCACGGTTTCCCGTTTCAGGCCCCCTTCACACGCCGTTCCTTCTAGGGGCCCACGCGCTATTCAGTTGTTTATGTTCTCTTGTCTGTGCTTAGTCTACCTTGAGAAGGCCAAAAACCAGCCCGAAAATGAGCACTAGTTGAGCATGTTTTAGAGGAGTTTTGGGCATGTTTTGAGCACTAAATGGGCACGCTTCTTATGCTCATTTACCGAGGTTAGTACACCTACATGTACTAATTGCCATGAACACAAAAGCCTTTAGATGTGCTATAATGAGGGAGAAATTAGTACAGCGTGAGAGACAGTTTATGACAGCCGAACAATTTAGTAATGAAATATCAACCATCGCGGCAGCCGAAAAGTACAACCTGACGCCTAGTTACGTTGCGCGACTTGCACGTAAGCAGACTATCCATGCGCGTAAATTTGGGCGTGACTGGATAATTGATGAGCAGGCATTATGTGATTACTTGGCCCAGCCACGAAAACCAGGACCCAAGCCAGCAACCATGAAAAAACATGAGGAAGCTAGTAATATGCAAACGTAGGCAGTCCCTTACCAACAGGAGATGACTATGCAGCATCCAAAGGATACAAGCACACCAATACGCTATAGCAATAACATCCGCTACTGTATTAAGAGGCAAGGTTATACAATCCAGGAAGTCGCTAATGAGATCGGCCTAGCACGTCGAACACTTACCAAATACATTTCAGGAGAGCTACCCACCCCAAGAACCTACCTTCAAAAAATTGCCTATACCATAGGATGCGATATTGAAGAGCTTCTTCAATCTACACCAAGTAATGCCGACACACAACCTGTAGCAATCACAAACACATCTACACCCGTCGATCAAACCCAATCCATTATCACATTCACAGATGAGCAGAAAAAGCTGCTTCAGTCCATTTTCAATCTTGACGGAAATGTACTAACGCAGAAGCAAGGAGATAGCAGCACAAATCTATCACGTCGTGCTTTCCTAGAAGTGTTTCTTGCAGCTATTGGCTTGCCATTAGCACTCTCTTACGATCAGCAGGCATCTAATGAGCTCGAATACAACACCTCTTTCATCAGTGATGACCTCATCGTACTATTCGAGAACACGATGATGACCTATTGGGAGTTATATCATACAGGAGGAGCAGGGCGGATAGCTCAACAGTTAGAAAAGTGTATCCAAGAAATCACCAGACTAGCAAAACTAACGCAGGGAACAGTTTGGCACCGCCGCATCCTCGTGCTACTAACAACCGCCTACCAGTTGCAGAGTTGCGCGGCACGAGATATGATGAACTACGCACAAGCGAACATGGCCCATCAGAGAGCATTCCATGTTGCCCAGGAACTAGAGGATGCTGAGCTTATGGCATCGGCTTTAGCGCGTCAAGGTGTCACCTTAATTCAGCAAGAGCGACCAAAGGAAGCCATCATTTACCTGAGTGGAGCACTTGACCTAGTCGAAACACAACACGTACCATTCTTAAAAGGCCATACCTTACAAGCACTAGCAGAAGCTCATGCAAAAGCACAGCAACCAGAGGAGTCGTGGTCACGTATTGGACAAGCAGAGTTGTATTTAGTAGGCAAAGAGCAAAGCAAAGAGCGCAGCGATGAAAAGAGCCTTATACGAGGGGTAACGGTAGCTTCAATCTCTGCACAGAAGGGCGTCAACGCTGTCTTATTGCATGATTATCATCAAGCAATCTCATTGATTGATGATAGCCTTAAAACATATGACCCTGCGTTAATTCGTGGACGAGCACGATTGATAGCCCAAAAAGCCGAGGCATATTATGGACTTGGAATGGTCGATGCGTGTACGACCAACGCTCTTTCTGCTCTTTCACTCGCTCATTCAGCAGGTTCCAGCAAAACAGAAGACAGAATTAGAACGCTTTATACAAAACTCGCTCAATCACATAATGGAAAGGAACAGGGTGTCACTCAATTAAAGGAGGCACTCTCGATATAAACAATGCGAAGAACAAATATAATAACCAGCATTATAAGCATATTACTCATGATACCAGTTATTACCTGGCTACTTTTCTATATTAAAGGGAAGCAGTTCGCCTTACGTAATCCTCTACGCAGGGCAGATGCAATTGTGGTACTCGCAGGAACGCGAGGCAATATCCAATACCTGAATGGAAAAATCTGCACTGCTGTAAAGCTCTATAACCAAGGATGGGCACCCTATATCATCTGTAGTGGCAAATTTTCCGTCAAGATCACCGACCAGCCGACCCTCATACCACTGCATGAGCTACAAACCGCAGCGATCAATGGCCGCATTCAACAAAAAGATGTTGCCAACGCAGCAAAGACTTGGGATACAGGATTAGGTGCAACCTACATGCGTGAACAAGCCCTACGAATGGGAGTACCATCAGAAGCCATCTTGCTCGAAGACGAATCACTTCACACGAGGGAAAATGCAGAACACGTACTGACTATCTTGAAGCAGCACCAGATGCAGCGCATCATTCTTGTCACGTCACCATTTCATCAGTTACGCACATTCCTCACCTTTGCCAAAGTTCTTTACCCACACAACATACGTATCATCAACTATTATGCTAATACTGATGAGTGGAATGCAGCCACATGGTTTCTCTCAAAAGAACACCGCAAGCTTGTCAATAGTGAAATAGAGCGCATCAAGTTGTATAGGGAAAAAGGTGATCTTCTTTAAAAACATGAACCATTCTACAACACAAAATGACATTAACAGGCGAACTTCGATACTCAAGATTAATAGAAGGACGTTAGTAACAAGTCAGGTCTCCTAGAGACTTGCCAAATCCCGTCGCAGAGGATAGAGTAGAGACATGACAGCAGAAGAAGAACTGAGAGAACTGCGACAACAGAATAGGGTGCTGCTTGAACAGGTGAAGCAGATCCCGGTGCTGCAAGACCTGGTCACGCAATTGAGCGAACAGGTCAGACAGTTGCAAGAGCAACTCGCCAAAGACAGTCACAATAGTTCGTTGCCCCCATCCTCTGACCGCTTTACACGGCAAAGCAAAGCGAGAAGTTTGCGCACCCGCAGTGGCAAGAAGGCAGGAGGGCAACCGGGTCACCCCGGTCAGACGCTTGAGATGAGTGCCACTCCTGATGAAGTGGTCCAGTTGCCTCAGGTGATCTGGTGCCACCACTGCCAAGCGGACTTGAGAGAGGTGACGGTCAAAAGCACCGAACGTCGGCAGGTGATTGATATCCCTGTTCCTGCGCCATTGCAGGTCAGGCAATACGAAGGCGAATGGAAACAATGCCCCCACTGTCAGGGATATAGCCACTCCCTCTTTCCTGAAGGGGTCAGTGCTCCCGTTCAGTACGGACCTCGCATTGGAGCCATGGCGGTCTATTTGACGACCCAACAACTGCTGCCGCGAGGGCGAACCGCAGAAGTGCTCACCGATCTGATGGGGGTTTCGATCAGTGAAGGCACGCTCAGCACCCTGATCAAGCGCACTGCTCACCTCTTGCAACCCGTTGAGCAGCAGATCAAAACGGCACTGAGTCAGGCCAAGGTGATCCATCAGGATGAAACCGGGTTTTACGTGATGGGAAAGCGTATCTGGATGCATGTGACCTGCACCCCAACCCTGACCCATTATCAGGCTCATCGCAGTCGCGGACAGGAGGCGTTGGATGAGATTGGCATCCTGGCTCACTTTGCAGGCACGAGCGTGCATGACGCCTGGAAAGCCTATTTCCGCTACGAATGTCAGCACAGTTTGTGCTGCGTGCATATTTTGCGTGAGTTGACCTTCCTGTCTCAAGAGATGGGGTTGTGGTGGGCTCACAAACTGATCCTGCTGCTGACGACGATGAAGAAAGCGACGGATCAGGCTCGCTCCCTGGGTCAACCCCACCTCTGGGCAGAAGACGTGCAGCTTCTGCACACGCAGTTTGTGGCTCTGTTGGATGAAGGCGATCAGGTTCATCTTCGTGCTCCAACCCTTCCCGGCAAACGAGGCAAAGCCAAACAACACCCCGCTCGTAATCTGCTGGATCGTCTGCGCAAGCATCAGGACGCGGTTCTGGCTTTCTTGTACCATCTCGACGTGCCTTTTGACAATAACCAGGCCGAACGCGATGTTCGCATGGTCAAGGTGCAGCAAAAAGTCTCTGGGACCTTTCGCAGCGATGAGGGTGCGGTCTCCTTCTGTCGCATTCGTAGCTACTTGTCGAGCTTGCGCAAACAAGGCATCCCCTTGTTTGCGGCTTTGGAGGCAACCTTGCGTAACCACCCTTTGCTTCCCTCCTTCTAGCTAGGCGACCTGAGTAGTTACGGACGTTATAATATGAAACGAGAGCGGCAAAAACATATCTGGCGTTGGGCCTTTACTGTTATTGCCCTTCTTTTAGTGATTTTCAGTCTGGCATTGGTTATTCTTGGTAGTGATGCTAACAATAACGATATAGCATCTGCCATACTTTTTAGCATAAGCATAGTCATTGCCATTTTCACATGGTTACTCCCGTTCCCCCAAGAATCTACTGAGCAAATCACACTTCTAAGTGGAAACAAACTGCTCCGTGGTAATTTCAGAATGGGCGATGAGATCGCAGCAAATTTTCCTTATATTACAATACCACTTCAAAACACATACAATACAGCCATACAAGCACTCATTGAAGCAAGTTCTAAGACAAATGCGAAACATGGTATAGTCGTCTTCGGTGAAGCTAACTCAGGTAAAACACGTCTTATCTTAGAGGCACTAATACAAACTCTTCCCACATGGGATGTGCTAGTATGGAATCCAGCTTACACAATGTCACAAATTCCCCAAACTACAACACTACACGCCAGAAACATCGTCGTCTTTATAGACGACCTACAAGAATACGTGCCTAATGAAAATAGAACTGCTAATGGAGAAATCATTATAGCAGATAACCGTACTGTGATATTACAAGGATTATTAGACTCAATCCGTAACACTGCTAAGCATGTAGTCGTCATAGCTGCAAGTCGTATAGAAGACGAATTACAAGTACGCACTCACCTAAGCCAGTTACTTAACGAACTCACCCTTATTATGTTACCCACCTTCTCCAAGAACACTTCTGATTCTCAGACTGCCGATATCATCTCTAAATTTCGACAACACGGCCTTATCCATATTAACGACTGGGACGGAACGCTAGGCTCGTTAGTACTCGGATTAAATACGAAAAATAGCCTTTATCTACGAATATGTAGAGATTATTCGGGAACAATCTTACATTCAATGAAGCTTCTAACGTTAGCAAACACAACAGATCATACAAAAGAAAGAATCCGAGCAATTTGCACAAGTGTATTTAACGAGAAGAAACTGCAAGAAAACACAAAAGTATGGGAAAGAGCTATTGAACAGCTAATTCGACTGCAATTCATAACAGAAGAGGAAACCGAAGATAGTAATGAGACTGTATTAGTAATCCGAAAAGATAGTTACTTCGACAAGGTAATCACAGAATATCCATCTACCTATCGACCTCAACAACTTTTTCGAGATTTTTTACAACTCCAACATCTATTCAGAAACCAAAAAGATGTTGAAGTGCTTTTCAATCTGGGTGGAGCTTTCTCCGATCTCAAGCATTATGAGAAAGCAGTTGCTACCTATGAAGACATCATTGCTATCAATCAACTAGATAAAGACTACACTGTTTACGCCTACATCAATCTAGGAGTTGACCTCTATAGACTGCACAGATATGAGGAAGCTCTTAATTCCCTTGACCAAGCCATCCAACTTGATCCTAGTTTTGCTCTTATTAAGCATCATAAAGGAAGAGTACTTACAGAACTTCACAGATATGAGGAAGCTCTTAATTCCTTTGACCAAGCCATTCAACTTGATCCTAGTGATATAGATGCTTACAATGGCAAGGGTATAGTACTCGCAGAAAATCTTCAAAATTATCAAGAAGCATTACTTGTATTTGACCGAGCCATTCAACTCGAACACATTAACGAGCATATATATACTAACAAAGGAAATGCTCTCGCTGGTCTTAAAAGATACCAGGAAGCATTAGGGGCTTATGAACAGGCTATTCTTCTCAATTCCCAAAGTAGCGAAACATATGCTGATAAAGGAAATGTCCTTGCTGATCTCGAAAGATATGAGGAAGCACTGGCTTCCTATAAGCAAGCTATTCTTCTTGACCCTCGTCCTAGCTTCTACTTAGCCAAAGGGAATGCCCTTGCTGATCTCGAAAGATATGAGGAAGCACTGGCTTCCTATGAGCAAGCTATTCTTCTTGACTCCACAAGTGATTCTTATTACTTTCACAAAGCAGACACCTTCATTAAACTCGAACGATACAATGAAGCACTTACTGTCTATCAGGAGATTGTTAGGCGTGATCCTAACAACTCCATAGCTTATAATAACATGGGGGATTTGCTCTCTCAATTGAAACGATATGAGGAAGCATTAAACGCTCTTGAACAGGCTATTCATCTCAATCCCAATGAACCTTCAAACTATCTTCTCAAGGGAAACATTCTCTCAGACCTTAACAAGTCAAATGAAGCTCTTGTCGCTACCGAAAAAGCTATTCAACTTAACCCTAAAAGTCCAAGTGCTTATATTAATAAGGGAATACTACTTCTAAGTGATCTCCATCAATATGTAGAAGCTCTCGCTGCTTTTGAGCAAGCTATTCACCTTGATCCCAACGATGCCGATGCTCAAGAGCTTAAAAAAATTGCACTTGCTGAACTTAAAAATCAAGAAGACATTATTGCTAATATTGAGCAAGCTATCAGCCTCGACCCTAACGATGCTGATTCTTACTACTTTAAGGGCATATTTCTTTCTACTCTAGGTCGGCATGAAGAAGCAAAAAAGGCATATGAGCAAGCCGTTCATATAAATCCTTACTATTCCAATTTTCCTTATGATAAAGGGATACCAGTTAGAGACGTTGAACGTTATGCAGAACGCCTACCAAAGGTTCAAGAATTATCTTAAACACTGACCTATTAGTTGTAGCTCTAAGTTGTGCTTTTGTACATTCAAATACTAATTCATAATCAGTTTTGCCAATAGCTTTGCCGTATAAACAAAACCACACTTCTTAAAAAAGCTTCTCTATCCACAACCGGAAGCCAATTCGCCAAGCATAAAACTATAGCATTCTAGGATGCCATGAGATTAACCTTGACAGGAACGCCGACAGCAACCAGCGAAAAACAGCGAATACCAACGAACAAAAGCCCCTAAAAATAAGCGCGGAGAGAACGGCCAGGAACGTCCGCGGACAAGCCCGACCGTATCTCTCCATCGGCACCCCCCTATTCGTAGGATGATGACTCAAGCCGCTTCTAGAGCCGCCTGAGTCATTTTATTTCTGCTCACGTACTTATACGAGCCAACTTCGGGAGCAACCTCAAAAGATGGA
>JBBPYR010000145.1:0-3913 GCA_038199755.1 Ktedonobacterales bacterium
ACGTTACAGAGGATGAGCTTATGCAACGAACGGGTATGATGGCACGTGATTATACGAGTGGAGAGGGTTTGATGTATCTTCGCCAGTTATTACGAAATGGGGCGGTGATAGCTCTATCGGTGAGCATGGTGGTGGAAACACTCAAAAAACGTTTCATTGCGGTTTATACGTAATAAATCTCTGGTATGGGTAAAGGGTCGCTCTGAAAAGGATGTGATCGGCTACTTGCAAAGATTGCATGCTAAGGGTATGATACTGCCAAGCATACAAGAAATCCACATCGTTAGATCATGTGAGGAAGGGCCAGTACACGAAAACATGGACGACGAGATTAAAGCAACGGTAACGCTGCGCTTGCCATCAACGCTCAGTGCCTATAGTGGAGGCAAAAGTCAGATTCTACTCAAGGCGAATACGGTTCAGGAAATGCTTGAAGCATTGGCCGAACAACATCCCCAGGTGTGGGAGCGTTTGTGTGATGAACAAGGACACGTGCGCACACATGTCAAGATTTTCGTGAGCAATGAGATCATTAGCGGCTCAAACGGCTTGCAAATACCTCTCAAGGCAGGGCAAGAAATTATTGTTTTGCCATCGGTCTCTACTCTCTAGTCTACTGCTTCTGACCTAGAACACGGAATTTTCATGAAAACAGATCCACAAAAAGACGCTCTTTCATCCTCTTTGGCTGATCCATTGACCGCGACCATCGACGAGCCGCTTGCTGTCGCGAAGACTCCTGGTCATTGGAGCGTGTTACGCAACCGCAATTATGCCTTGCTCTTCTGGGGGCAACTCATCTCTGCCGCAGGTACACAAATGCAGGTCGTTGCCGTCGCGTGGCAGGTCTATTTGTTAACCCATTCGGCCATTGCACTGGGCATGATCGGACTTGTGCAGGCTGTCCCACGGCTGATATTTTCGCTCGTCGGTGGGGTCTATGCCGATGTGCTTGATCGGCGCAAGATGCTGTTGGTCATCGAGGTAACGTTAGCGTGTATGTCTATCATTCTTGCCCTCTGCACCATCGGCCATGTGATCAATATTTGGATTATCTATGGCGTGGTGCTGGTGTCGGCGAGCGTTTCCGCGTTCGAGTTTCCGACGCGGCAAGCCATCATTCCGACCCTGGTGCCGCGCAATCAGATGGTGAGTGCTGTTAGTTTAAGTATGGTCATGATGCAACTGACGTTCGTGATTGGTGCATCCCTGGGTGGCTTCGTCATCGCTTGGCTAGGTGTGGCAAATACCTACTGGATCGATGTTATCTCATATGTCGTGGTGCTTGTCTCACTGTTCGTGATGGTGGTGCCGCGTGTCGCGACCGAGAAACGTGCGCAGGCCGGTATAGGGGCGTTGAAGGATGGTATCCAGTTCTTACGTGAGCATCCGGTTATTCTGGCGGTGCTTTCGCTCGACTTTTTCGCTACGTTCTTCGGTTCACCACGGGCTCTATTGCCAGTCTATGCCAGCGATATCTTGCACGTTGGACCACAAGGACTAGGCGTTCTGCTGGCTGCCACCTCGATTGGTGCGGTGACGCTGACACCGCTGACGGGGCGTATCAGTCGGATTGCGCGGCAAGGACTTGGGATCGTGCTGGCGATTATCGCGTGGGGCGTGTTTATTGTGGCATTCGGGATTGCACCGGGCCCGCTCTGGCTTTCCGCTGTGCTGCTGGCAGGGGCAGGTGCCGCCGACATGGTGAGCATGATTCTGCGTGGCTTGATCGTGCAACTGATCACACCCGATGAATTTCGTGGGCGCATCAGTTCTGTGAATGCCATGTTTGTCATCGGTGGCCCCATGCTTGGACAATTTGAGTCTGGCGTGGTGGCGGGCCTCTTCAATCCAGAACTTTCTGTGATTACGGGCGGTGCCGCTTGTATTGTAGCAACGCTGGCCATTGCCGCCTGCGTACCGGGATTGTTGAAGGTAAAAGTGAAGTAAAAAAGCATGGAACGAAGGTAAAGAAGACTATCTGGATGACAATGGGAAAGTGGTTGATGGTTAGCATTCTATGCATATCTTCAACAATAATTTGCGCTTTTTGCCGATTTAGATTATAGTAGTGATACAAGCTGTGGATGAGAAAAAGGGTAAAGTGCTTAAACTAAGAAAGAGTATACATCTATGAGTGAAGAAGTGAGGCAGGAACAGTCGGATGAAATAAGCCTTTCCGTTGATTGGCATTTCCCGGAGAGTCTTCAAAGTCGATACGCGAATAATGTGCTTGTACAGATTGGACAGCATGAGTTTGTTGTATCTTTCTTTGAAATGCAGCTTCCGACACTTTTAGGATCACCTGAAGACAATAAAGCAAAACTCAGCGCAATGGAGACAATCCGAGCGGAGTGTGTAAGTAAGATTATTATGCCCCCCGAACTTATACAAGGACTTATCGACGCCCTACAAATGGAGCTAGATAAGTTTTCCTCTCAGAGGTCAACGTAATGATGAAAGAACGTGCAGAGATGAATAATTTCATGGTGAATGCCAGGACAAGTGCATCTAGTGCGGCTACCTCAAAGTTTCATTTTTCTGTTTTACCTAATGCGAAATTAGCGACTGAGTCAAGTATTTTCTCATCTCTAACTTCTCTTGAGATCATCGGTTCTTTACCAGGGGGAAAACAACTTAGCCGTCCATTAAATGTAACAATTGCATATGATGATGGAGAGGTTATCGTGAGTGAGCCACACTTTCATATACATGCTGTTGGTACAACAAGAGTCGAGGCACTAACAGAATTCAGACGTATTCTTTCAGAGGAACTAGATGAACTCACCGCTGATGAAGAGGAATTAGGACCACGGCTTCAGTTAGAGCTTCAATATCTTCGTAGTCTTATTAGGATGGTATAAGTAGTATGGCTGGACTTGAGTCGGATAAAGTGGAAAGAGCACTTCTCAAGAAAATGCGAGCAGAACGTCGAGATGGTAGAGATTGGAAGTATCTCATTTATGATGATGAGAAAAAGCAAGTCTCTAAAACACGACTTTCTAAAGGTGCTAAACACTCGCTAGGACCTAATCGAGTAGCGGAAATGGCTCATCAGTTAGGTCTAGAGACTTCTAAGCAATTCTACGATTTGGTTAATTGTACACTGAGCCGTGAAGATGCGCTCAAAATCATTGAACGTAATTTGCCTCCAAGTTCTACTGATTAAAATAATGGTAGCGTTGGGCATTTTAGAGTTTTCAAACAAATAAAGAACTTGCCGCTTTTGCGGCAAGTTCTCAAACTATGTAGTATTTTACTCCTCGATGGTTGTCAAATCACCAGGGTTGATGCCTAACTCGCGGGCTTTGAGAACGCGACGCATGATCTTGCCGGAGCGCGTTTTGGGCAAGACATTCACGAACTCTAGTTCGCTAGGTGTGGCAATGGGGCCAAGTTCGTGGCGCACGTGATTAATCAGCTGCACTTTTAGCTCGTCGCTGGCCGTGTGTCCAACTTTGAGCGTGACAAAGGCTTTGATGGCCTCACCTTTGATGACATCGGGTTTGCTGATGACGCCAACCTCTGCCACGGCGGGATGACTGACCAGCGCGCTTTCAACATCGGCGGTCCCGATGCGGTGACCTGCGACGTTCATCACGTCGTCGGCGCGTCCCAACACTGCTATGTAGCCATCTTCATCGACGGTGGCGACATCGCCCGCGGTGTAGTACGGGGGCAACGTGCGCCAGTATTCCAGGTAGCGATCTTCATTCTGCCAAATGGTGCGGAACATCTGCGGCCATGAGCCATCGATGACCAGCAGACCGCCCTGGTGTGGTGCTACGGGTTGTCCATTGCGATCAAGCACCATCACCTTATAACCGGGAAGTGCTTTGCCAGCGCGCCCGGCACGAGCTTCCATGGAGGGGAGCGTGCCGATGGTGGGTGCAGCTGTCTCCGTCTGCCACCA
>JBBPYR010000146.1:0-9645 GCA_038199755.1 Ktedonobacterales bacterium
CCATAATATCTGTTTCAATCGCAACCGCGATACAGGCCGCTTCACGACCATGGAATTGATTCTGGTTCCGGGAATGGGTATCATGTTTCAATCGCAACCGCGATACAGGCCGCTTCACGACCAAGGGACAAGCACCACGCCTATCCCTTGCAAGGAGACGTTTCAATCGCAACCGCGATACAGGCCGCTTCACGACAGCGGCTGCCTCGCTCCGCTCTGGGAGCGGCCTGAAGAGGCAGTTTGCGAGGCACAGGTACTATACTTCGCAAAACGGGTCGCAATTTGGCTTCTTGCTGTACTATACATGATTTTTCTCTTTTCTGCAAGGGCTCGAGAAGCCTTGCGAGGCAATTTTATAATTTTGCGAGGCAGCGAGCGTGGCGGTATGTCCACTTCGTGCCTCGCAAAATTGACTTAGAGCATGTAGATCAGATCCTCTTTGGGCGCGTCCCCCTGACCAAGTATCTCCACTTTACTATGGCAGGTTCCGCATAGACCATAGATACGGATCGTATCTTGCTGCTGCTGAATTTCCTCACGCAGTCGCGCCTCTAATTGCATACGTTGCTTGCGATCAAGAAAACACTCAAACACGCTGAATTGTACCCAGGTACCAAAACCAGTAAGCGCACTGTGGACTCGATTACGCCTGCGGTCGTCTGGAATATCGTAGCTCACCACATACAGCATCGTATCATCACTGTGACGTTGCGGTGTTGCCATCATCTTCTCCTTACTTCTCTTAGCGCACACAAAGTGGCACATATGTCGGTATCTCGCCCGTAAGTTGCTTACCGAGCAGCCGCGTCTGCAATTCCATACAACGACGGTAGTCAGTGCGATACCCAAAATGGGGATGCTGTAACTCCTCCATTAGTCGCTCCTCAAATTTATTATAGAAGATTTTGCGCGCTGTCGGTTTGAGCTGTACCGCCCCTAGTTCTTCCTCGAAGTCATGTGCAGTCAGCACACGGTGATTAATAATATTCAAGACCACAGAATCCGCGATAATCGGACGAAATTCTTCCATCAGATCAAGCGCGAGCGCGGGTCGCCCGTGGCGCGTCTGGTGCAGAAAGCCCATATAAGGATCGAGGCCAACTACCTGAATAGCAGCCAGAACCTGCTGTGTGAGCATAGTATAGCCGAGGCTCAGCATCGCATTCACCGGATCCCGTGGTGGCCTCCTTTGACGACGCGTAAAGGTCAGCGACCCACGCAGCATCTTCCCAAACACCCCGAAGTATGCAGCCGACCCGTTGCCCTCGATCCCCAATAACATCCCCGTCGTCGTGGCTTTGGGAACGCTCTGTAGCGCATTATAAAGAGTTGTCACCGCCGCAGTAATGGCCTCATCCTGCAATGTGCGATTAGCACGCATCAACAACACACGCATGTTCTCTAATTTGCCGCGCACACACCCCTGAGCAATACTCAGTGACGCTTGCTGGTCACTATGACTGCGATGTTGCGCCTTACGCAAAGCCGCGTTTTTCGCGATCGGCGGCGAAAGTCTGCCACGAAAGTGACCGTACATCGACAGAAAACATACCTCGATGCCCTGTTCAAGCAGAGTGTGCAGAGCCGGTGTCGTCAGCGTAATATCGCCTGACACCACCACCTGCGAAACGTTTATCAGCGGCACTTCTACCTTGCGCTTATCCTGATATTGCACAATAAGATAGTTGTCACGCTTCTTAACAATACTTTGCTGCTCATTCAAATATAAAGTTGCCATACATCTCGTATCCTTTTATCATTTTGTTTTTTGCAAAAATTGCACTTCACGCGGCAAACACAGTGGCTCCAGACTACAATCGCGGCATTTCGCATGCAATGTGGGCAATGGCGAACGCCGTGTCAGCTTCCCCTGTAGCGGTGGTGGCAATACTCCCCGCTCTAACAGAGAAAAAGCCAGGCGGATCGTCTCCTCAGTGTGTGTACGCAATTCAGATGTAAACTCCACCTCTTCGCGCCGCGCCGATCCCATATAGAAAATAGAACCATGTGTGATAGTCGTCCCCGTCATCTCCTCCAGACACAACGCCTGAGCGCACAGTTGCACCTGATCGTTCAGCCACTCACCCTTCTTGCCCTTTTTATACTCAACAGGAGTGAGTTGCCCCTCCGTCTCCTCCACCACATCAGCAAAACCACTCAAACGCAACCGCCCTGAGCCAACCCAGACGCGACGCTTCGTTGTTGTGCCATCACGCGTCGTCGTCGCACCGCTATCGCTCACCCTATGGCGCATCGTCCCCTCAACCGTGTGTGCATTATCAAGAAACTCTTGCAGCGCACATTCATAATAAAAGCGGCGCGGGCAATACTCCAACGCATTGAGATACGAAATGCCCAGTACATCACTCCCCTCACCGCCGCTATCTCCCTCCCCTATATCATCGCCCTGCCCATCCGCCTCACTCCCTATCTCCTCAAAAGCTATCGTCTCATCATCCGCCATAGTTTCCCCCTTTCACCATCCGTTAAATCCTCTCAATTGGCCTTGTCTGGCCCATACCCATCGCCGTTTTATAGCCAACACCACAATAAAAAGCAAAACGTGACAACAACCATATCTGCTGGCGCACCGTTAGCCATTCATCCTGCACCACGGGTTCATCCGGCCCACGTAACTGATACGTGCATCGGCCAATAAACCCCTTCTGTGGATGCTTAATAAAAGTAACATAATGCGTGCGCAAATCATGTTCGCCAATCACAACGCCATCGTCACGAATATACTGCTCAATGCGCTCAAACTGCACACACGACGCTAGCTCCGGCGGAGCCAACTCGTGCCAGCGCACAGCCAGCCCAGGAAACACATACTCAGGCAGCGGCAAAGTCGCGAAAAAATCACCATAGCTTTTATTATGCCGATTCAGCCGATTAAACGTCGTCAACGACGCGAACTCCAAACCACAACTCTCAACGCGCCCCATCTTCCGTTCACGTGCCTGCTCCACCAGTGCCGCGAACGAGCTAAAGCCCACCCAAGCAGAGGCATCATCACTCATCACCACCTCCTGCAACAAAAACGTGCGCTTGCCCAGCCGCATAAACGGCTCACGCTTCCCCGTCATCCCCTGTGTAGAAGAGCGCATCAACGCCTCATACAGCAGCGGAAAGAGATCACTTTGCAGCAGCGTAATACGCACCGTATAAGTCTTATCCACAAAAAGCGGCAAGTGAATATTCCGTTCCTCCGCCTCGCGCAAGCGCACCTGCGACAGTGGAAATTGCAAGCTAGAACAGGTAAAGATACGCCGCCGATTGCCATCATGCAACCATTCCGCCACCTCTGGCGCGGCTGAACGCACCCAATCCAGAAATGCCGCGTGTACCATATCCCCCGAAAACGCCATCAGCGTTCCCGCCTCCACTGGACGCAACCGCAGCAACAACGAATACAGCCGCGCAGGACCCGCAGCCGCAAACGGACTATCCATAAACCCACCTTTCTATTGGCAACCGAGCGATAGTATGAACGTTCGCAAATGCATCCGGCAACCACAAACCATAAATCATGTCGGATGCATTTGCGAACGTTCATCATACCGCCGCTATGGGCGATACCTCATCCCAACCGGCAAACAAAACGCTTGTTTCTGCTCCCCCTGTAACTCATAATACTCACCGGAAAGCGAAACATGCGTCAGCAAGCTGGCAGGTGCCATCGACACAATATTACAATTCAGCGGCATACGCTCAAGATCGAGCGGATTCAACGCCCCTTCCATGCGTTGCACCTCACCTGCCTTCTTCGCCGCCAATCCCTGATACACGACGCGAACCCGCGCCTTCGCCATCCACTTGCCCAGACGTATCCACTGCGGCAACCGCACAGGCTCCTCGCTCAGCACAAAAAAGCGAAACACGCTCTCTGGCGCAAGCTCTTTCGCCCGTCCAAACACCGCCTGATTTGAACTCATCTGCGGCGTAAAATTATAATAATTGACATTCGCCATCTTAAACGTATGAAACGCGAACGTACAATGCAGCGGATAAGCTGGAGTGACATACACCCCTTGCTCATTGAGTTGCGCCAAATCCTCCGCATAGCGCGGCACCTGCGCCAGATTCGCATACGGCGGCTTCACCAGACCCAGCGCATACGTCAAGCCATAATTGTGCAGATACTGCTCCGTCTCATACAGCCTCCCCATCTCTCTCGACGCATAAAAGAGATAGTCATGCAAAGTAAGCGTGTATGCGCTTATCAACATAGCTCACCACCTACTACTTCTTGCTAGCCTTCTTCACAGAGTCCACACCAAACATCTCAGCGTAGCGTAAAGTCTCTGCGTTCGCCTGCTTCAACAGAGCCTGCAAACGCGCCTCATCGCTCGTCAATTGCAGCGTCTCATCAAGCAGCGTTTTCAAGGCATCTCCCGTAAAAGTACGAGCCACCACGCCATCCTCACGCAGCAGATCAGGCACAGCCCGCTCCATCGCTTCCAGCACCGCACTCCGCAGCAGCGGCGTCTTCGCCCGTTGCTCCGCTGAGAGCGCATCATACACCGTCTGACTCAGTTGCAGATTCGAGAAGATTTCGCCATCGGCAAAAATGATCGCCGTCACCACGTTCTGCATTGTTCCTGTGCGCGTATTCTGCGCCCCATAGCGTCTCGTGCGCAAAACATTGTTGAGGATATAAATGAACTCGGCCTCCGTCGGATCTTTCACCGTCACCACCGAGGGGAAATACACCTGTGGCAACACATAATCCTGCTCACCCAAAGCGGTCTTCATCTTGCCAGCCTCGCTCATCGTGCCATTTTCAAAAGGCGCATTAAAGGTAAACTGCTGATGCGAGGTATCATATCCAGTCACCGAGAAAGCCGAATCAACCAGCACCTTCGAGCGTTCCGAGCCTTTATCGCCGATAGCAAAGCCATAGTAAATACAATCAGGGCAATGCTTGCAAAACTTCTCGCTATTGTACTCGCAAGCATCGATCACGCCATAACGCCGCAACAACTCGCGCCCAGTCAGACGCTCCGGCGTCGATTGCTTGCGCTTAAACAACACAATGCGCGTCGCCTGCCCCTGATGCTCCTTCTCGCGCCCCAGACTCACGCGACTCAGATTCAACTCACCATCCGTCTGGAACAAAGCAAACGAACTCGTTTCGCGCAACACCACAATATGGGCATAGCGTCCCATCGGTAAACGCGGAATCTCCTGATGAAACACATTGCTAGCCTCAAGACTTTTCAAAAACATGATCTATCACTCTCTTTCCTAGTAGGGATGTCCCTCGTGGGCATCCCACTCGTCAAACTACACCGTTGCCGCCTCTACCATCGGCTCGGCTTCCTGCTCCTCAATGCGCTGCTTGCGCCGTTGGTCGATATAATACGCCTCACAGCCATCCTTGAAGCGATTGAGACGACTACGCAAGGTGCCGCGTTCGCCCTGACAATAGTTCTTAAACACCTCATAGTAGAAGTACTCGACGAACTTTTGTAGAGCTGGCCCCTCTTGCAGATCAATATCTTTGCCCCAGAATACCGCGTATCCCTTTGCCTGGCGGTTACGCACACGGTCAAGCCAATTCTTGATCTCCCCCCGTATTTGCCAGAGGAGATCATCATCCTCGATCTCTAAAGGACTATTGATAATAGCCTTAGCCACGATATCAACTGGCTTGAGAATAGAATGTGACTCGTAGCCGCCACGATAGAAAACGGTGTAGAGGTCTACACACTGCTCAATTTTACCCAAGTTTTCCTCCATTACTGTTTTATAGATGTGTAGGTACTGCGCCACGCGATCAGCACGTAAAGCATCACGCTGTTGCGACTCATCACGTTGCTGCTTACGCAGATAACTAAACAAGAAGAGTGGATCGGTTGTCAGATCACGCGTAATGCCACCCAGATGCTTCCATTCAGGCTTGCCCTGCTTCGCATAGGTATCAAGATTGACCCGATACACACTCGAAAGCAAGGCAAGCTTGCTTAAGAGTTGATTGACACGCAAACGATTCCCTTTCAAGAGGCGACTCAGATACGCATGAGGAGCATCCAGCAAGACCGTTTCATGAAAATCGTGCCCCGATGCGAAGAGTGGTAATGGCATCTCCGAGAGCACCACCTTCGTATTTGTCACTAACGGGAGTGCCAGCGCGAGAAATGCAGGCATCGCCCATGACGAGGTATCATCGTCATCCTTGCCTGCACGCATCCCAAAGAAACACAGCCCTGGATAATGTGTCGCCTGAAACTTGATGTAACTACGCTCCACACTCGTACTAGTGGTGGCTGCTTCTCCCTCTTCGCTATCCGCATCATCTCCCTCCTCACCAAAATCTTCATTATGCAGTGAGACAGGCTGTGGTGGCTGTGCTTGCTCATTGGGAGCGAACACATCCAACTGCATCAGGCTTGCTAGGGTTATATCCTTGCCCTCTAGTTGGCGTCGTACCGTGAAGAAATTGACATCCTGCAACTGACCAATCACCCCCTGCACCAAGGCTCCCGTTTCCCTGGTGAAGAAAAAGTTCGGATAGATGGTCAGATACTTTGTCTTCAACGCCTCGAACTTGCTTCCCGTCAGGCGCAGCAACCCCTTCTGCAAGATTTGCCGCAACATCAGTTCCAGAGCACAAATCGCGCACACGCCACCAGCATTCTTCCCCGCGTACAGCGAAAGCTTGTTTTTATAGACCCACGGCTGAAACAGCACCGCATTATCTGACTGCTCCTCTGTAGGATAAGCACTATTGCACAATGTACAGATAAGCTTGCGCCCCTTCGCCGCCTTCGCCCCCGCATAACGGTCCAACTCCCCCTGAAAATCAGGCACCCCACCATCGGCGCGGATAGTTGGCGGCAATTCAACAATACTTGCCAGGTAATGGGGAAGGTGTTGCAGATAGCGTTGTGGCATCTGTTGACGCAGTTCATCACCCGCTATCCGCATCACGAGGTCAAGCGTTGAGCGGAACACAGCCAACAAACTGTTTTCGCCATCATACAAATCAAGCCCCGCATGATCGCGCAGGTAACAGGCACCAAGCCAGAACCAGCGATACTCTACCCCACCTTTATTAGGGATAGCTAGCGACTCAGCCCAATACTTGTCCAACCCCAAATGTCGCACCACCTCCTGCTCCACCCGTGTACGCACCGCCGCCTGCTTCTTGTCCAGCAAAGCCAGCAGCGTCATAAACACGACCGATAAGAAGCGGCTTACCATACCAATACGCATATCAGGCGAGAAATCCATAGCCAACGAAGCTGGAAGCTCACCATTCGCCTGCATCTGCCGTAGTTTCGCCAACGGCACAACCGTAATATCGTTGGTAGTGCGACGGATAGTATAGAGCGCGAGCAGTTCCGCATATTCCTCCAGCGTCAAGAATTCAAAGTAGTATCCCGGATGTTTGGCAATCCCTTGAATACTAAACTTGAAGCCTGGTGCCTGCGTCTTAATCCGATCAGCACAGATCTCCCTCAACTGCCCCCGCACCGTCTCGACTACCTGCTCAGTGCTGATAGAGATAGCCAACGCTTTGCGCTGAATATAGACCACACCATTCGAGAAGAACAGATACGGCCAGATACCCGCGCCTTCTTTGCGGCCATCGTGTCCCTGTGTGAAAAGCGTCACCAATCCATCATTGATGACATTTGTGAATAGCCCGCGCACATCTCGCAACTGATGATAGCAAAACACCAGCGTATCATCGCTCAACTCAGAGAGGATGGTTGTCAGCGTCTTCGTCTCACTATCCAGCAAAATTGCCGAAGGAGAAGACACCAGATAGGCCATATGGTCAGAAAAGGTGCAGAGACGCCGTAACAACAACACGCGCCGTTCACGCAATTGCAAACGCCACAAATAGGTATGTAAGTTTGTGCCCCACATCTGTTGCGTGTTCACCACCAGATACGTGATATCCTCTAAATACGTGGCGAAAGCAGGCAAAAACGCCTCCACATTGCAGCGTCGTAACTGAGTCGCAATAATCTCCTTCGCTTGCTCAATCGCCTCCCGATCCCGCGTCCTAATCCCCTTGATGCTGAAACCAGTTTCCTGATTGACGATTTTATCCACATCATGCATCAGATAAGCCAGAATATACACCCGACGTTCGATCTCCGTAAACGGAAGCGCGCCCACGCCTTCTGCCTCCAAGATGTTGAGCAAGCGCAACGTTGGAAAAAGGCCATTCAGTTGATGACTGACCATATTCTGATCAGATTTCGCCTCAAACTTCCGCCTTGTCTCCTCGTCAAGATGTTCAGCGCGTGAATGTTCACCACCCTTCGCTGACAGCACCGCATACTGCTCCATCAGGTTAGGCAGCATCATCTCGATAAACGAGCGTGTTACCTCATCCCCCTCGTCAATCTGCTCCGTCAAAAATTTCAGAAAAAACACAATTCCTCCTTCACAGACTACAAAAACAGTGCCCTATCGCCTTTGGTCTTATAAGCAAACAGTAAAGAATCCAGCAGCAAAGCCTCCTGACCAAAAACCACCGTATACTCATTCCCCGTCATATCTTGCAGCCGATACACCGGAAATAATCCACCCAGGCGTAGCCGCTGCTTCAACTCAAAACGCGGCATATCGCTGACAATAGCAGGAAGCTTGAGACGTTTCAGCCTCTTATTCACCTGATCGTTCCAGGTAGTGTGCGGTTCGCGCACCGTAAAATCATGCAACACCTGTATCGTGTGCAGGTATGCCGTCACGTCATAAGACAACCCAAGTACCATCTGCAAGCGTTCGGGAACATAGGCATATATTTTGAGATATAACAACTGCTCCCCAAACTCGCGCTCTTCCAGCTTGCGCCGACGCACCTCTTGCATAAAGAGAGATGTATCTATCACCTCAAACTCAGTATTTGCCAACAGGAAGAAGAGGTCATACGTCTTCAACTCGCCATCACTATCCCACACACCGCAAGACAGTGGACTTTGACCGCGAAAACTACGCAACTCCTCTGCAATCTGCGGCAATTTATAGACCATAGCCCGATACTTCTTCAGTGCCCGCGCCATCACAGGTTTGTCGGCTGTCCCATACGTGCGTTCATATTGCTCAATCAACGCCTCTGTAAAAGCAGAATTTTCATCCTTTTTGCTCTGCCCCTGTAGCTCCACTACAACCTGAGCCGCCTGCGCCACACCCCACACCTTGCTATAATTCGCAAACGTCTGCTCCCCCGGAAATGCCGTACGCACCATCTCATTAAAGGCCTCCCGCTCCATCTCCGCTTGCGCCTGCTCTTGCAAGCGTTCCAGCACAAAACGCGGTAATAGCGCATGAGCCTGATACATCTCAAACTCATCATGCCTTCCCAAACGCCCAAAACGTTGCAGAAAGCTACCAGCAGTAAAGGCCTCAAAGATCAAGTAATTAATGTGGAAATCAACACCCACATCAACCGTCGAAGTCCCAACAAGAATATCCTGCTTACGCGACTCCTCGCGTCCTGCACGGCTCGTCAGGCCCGTATTTTCTCCCACCGTGATGCCATATGGCTCAAAATACGCCTTCAAGCGAGCATACAAACGGCGCGCAGTCGCCACCGAAGAAACCAGAATGGCAGCCTTCGACGCCCGATACTTTTGAAAGAAGCCATGTATCTCTGCCAGATGCTCTTCTACCCACAATTCAGTA
>JBBPYR010000147.1:0-9182 GCA_038199755.1 Ktedonobacterales bacterium
CGGCCAGACAACGCTCGCGTTGTCTGGCCGTCGCAATGTATACAAGGGCACTGCAAACCTTTTATTTTCGTCCTAGCTTTGCTAGGATGGCACCCTTTAACAGACCGATCTCTTCTACTTTCAGAGCTAGCACGAGGCCGAGGTATGCAAGCACCGCGAGACCACCGGCGAGGATTACTGTGATAAATTGCCCAACGAGGGTGTTGGTGGACAGGAAACTGATCTGTGTCGCCGCCAACCCGTATTGCACGGCCCAGGCAACCACGACTAAGGCAACCGTTGCAAGCAAAATTTTCAGCACAGCCGGAATCATCTGACGTACATGGATCGAGCCTATCGCCATGCGTAACAACACTAGCAGAATAAGCGCATGCAAGGAATTTTGCACCGTATTGGCAAAGGCCAGGGCTGCCACGCCAAGCATTTGTGAAAATGGCACGGCCACCACAAGATAGCCGAGAATACTCACAAAGCCGACCATGACAGGCGTAATCGTGTTCTTACGGGCATAAAAGGCCGCAATCAAGAGTTGATCCATCGCCACAAAGGGCAACTGATAGGCATAGTTTTGCAAGGCCGTAGCGGTCAAGAGCGCATCCTGATTGGTATATTTGTGATGCTCAAAGATCAGCTTCACAATCGGCACCTTCAAGACGATCAAGCCAGCGGCAGCGGGAATCATCAGTAGCAAGCCCAAGCGAAAACCGAGCAGCAACATCTCTTTGAAACGCTCACTATCCCCCTCGCGTACATAGGTGGCGAGTGAGGGCAACACCGCGAACGAGAGAGCCGCCGCCACCAAGCCAATCGGGAATTGCACGAGCGTGGTGGCAAATTTCAACGCGGCAGTATTTGCGGCACTATCACCAGGCGTAAGTGAGGCAAGGTGTTGATCGAAGAAGACCATGCCCATTGTCACCAGAAAACTCACGGAGACTGGGGCATACAACCTGAGAATGCGGCGTAGCGCAGGATGATTGAGATCAAGCACAGGCATATACCACAGGTGCTGCTTGCGTATGCCTGGCAGCAGCAAAGCCAGCTCACCAAGCGCACCGAGCAGCACACCAAAGGCCAGTCCCAGATGCCCTTGATAGCGTTCACCGACAATACTACCTACGAGCGCACCAAAGATGATCCCAACGTGATAAGAAACGGTGGCAAAAGCGGGCCAGCCAAACTCTTTCAGCGCATAGAGGGCGGCCAGCAAGACAGCAAAGGGACCTAACGCGATCAATGAGAAGAAAATAATGCGGGCGAATTGCAACGTCAGGTCTCGCTCCGCCTGTGTGGGAAAGCCGCCCACCAGAAAACCGACTAGATAGGGTGAAAAGAGCGCAAACAGTGCCGCCACCACTAGCATGATCAGAATGACAAGATTGACAACAGTATAGACCAGACGGCGCAACTCGTCACGCTTCTCCGGTGCCGCGTAATCATTAAAGGTGGGAATGAGTGCCCCTGGCACGGAGCCATTGACGAGGAAATCATAGAAGGTTTGCGCGGGCAAGAGAGCCGCGGTAAAGGGACCAGCCACCGCACTACCAGTAGCGGCCACCACAATTTGACGCACCATGCCCATCACACTGCTACCAAGATTGCCAAGCATGACCAGCGACGCAGATTTGACCACCTGACGCCGCTCGCTCGGTGCTGACGGTATTTCTGGTGTGTTTGATATGTCGGGTGCGTCAGCGAGCGGGGGCGCAATGAATTGAGCCCCTACGGAGGGGGCAGTGCCCGGTGGTGGGATGGTTGTTATTTCGTCATTCGGTTCAGATGATATTGGTTCATTTTTTAAAGAATCTTTTGCCATATATAGTTCTCTCTATGGTAAAGCTTTGACCTTAGCGATCAATTCGCTTGTTGAATGATGGGGTAAATAGGAAATCAGGCGCACTTGACCACCATATGCCTGCACAACAGCGGCCTCTGGCAAACGGCTGAAATCGGGTGTCGTCTCCTGTCCGCTCTGCGTGTTCGCGTAGTCGCCGCCCTTGACATAGATCGCAGGCTGCAA
This sequence comes from Ktedonobacterales bacterium, assembly GCA_038199755.1. Taxonomy (GTDB): domain Bacteria; phylum Chloroflexota; class Ktedonobacteria; order Ktedonobacterales; family Ktedonobacteraceae; genus JBBPYR01. Next base: position 2,021 of record JBBPYR010000147.1, read on the forward strand.
CAGTTCCACTAACGCATTCGCCGTCGGCTCGGAGAAGATCGTAATATAATCAAGCGCGGTAAGCGCGGCGAGAATTTCTGCACGTTCCAGTTCTGGCACGAGTGGTCGCCCAGGCCCTTTAAGATGCCGTGTGCTCTCGTCGCTATTGAGTCCGAGCACCAGAAAGTCGCCCAGGCTACGCGCATCTTGCAGATAGCGCACATGGCCAAGATGCAGAAGATCAAAGCAGCCATTGGTGAAAACCGCCCGCTCGCCTGCCGCCTGTCTGCGCTGCACCACGGCAAACAAATCTTCCGGTGTACATATTTTTTGCCGTGTATCTAGTAACGTATATCTTGTATTTTTCATGATAAAACACTCATCAAATCTTGTGGGGTGTTGCTGGCACAGCCAAGACGCCGCACCACGAGGGCCGCAGCTGCATTTGCCAGATATGCCGCCTCTGCTTTTGTCGCGCCTGCCGTTAATGCTAACGTAAAGGTGGCTGCCACTGTATCACCTGCCCCATTAGTATCCACGATCTCGCTCGCATGCGGGATGCGATGTACAGGCAGGTGGAGGGGTGCTTGCCCCACTGCAAACAGGCTCATGCCCTCACTACCACGTGTAATCAGGACACTCTGCGCGTGACTGCCATCGAGCAGGTGTTGGCCCGCCTCATCCAATTGCTCCGGCGTCGTAATCGTCGTCTTCAACGTAAGCTCAGCTTCAGGTTGATTGGGCGTCAGCGCGGTCACACCCTGAAAGCGAAAAAGGGAGTCGTGCGAGTCTACCACAATGATCTTGTTCAGTTGCTGTGCCAGTGGAATGCAGGTTTCAATAATGTCGGGGCTCATCACACCATTCTCATAGTCTGACAGCACAATCGCGTCCATCGAGGGCAGTACATGCCGAATATAGGCTATAATCTGCTGCTTATAGGGTTCGCCGATATCCGAGGTATCCACGCGATCGATACGCACGATATGCTGTTGCACGATCTGCGGACTGCCCGCCATAATGCGCGTCTTCGTAGAGGTGGGGCGGGTCGCGTCCGTCACCAATCCTTCTTGCTGCATGCCTAGCTCACGAATTGCCGTCCGCAGCCGCTGACCGGGCTGGTCATCTCCCACCACGCCGGTCAGGAACACCTCGGCCCCAAGCGAGCGCACATTGACACCAACATTGGTGGCTCCCCCCGGCACGATGCGTTCCTCGTCCAGTTCGAGAATGAGCACGGGGGCCTCACGCGAGATGCGCGTTGGGCGTCCTATTAAGTACTCGTCTGCCACCATATCGCCGATGACTAGCACACGCTTGCGCTGAAAGGCAGCGATCAATGCCCGTAAACGTTGGTGCGTGAGCGGCTCAAAGCGTGTATGCCTTCCCTGCTCATGTGTCATACCGCGCCACGTCCTTTCCCTGTTAGCACTACCTGAATGGCAAAGCGCGGCAAGACCAACATCCGCCGCCAACGCCACGGCTCACGATAGAGGCGAAACAACCACTCCAAGCCAACACGCTGCATGAGCTTTGGTGCGCGTAGTTGCCGCCCCGAAATAAAATCATAGGCACCGCCCACACCCATCGCAACCGCCGCCGCCAAACGCCCTCTGTTACGATAAATCCACAAGTCTTGAGCTGGTGCGCCATAGGCCACACACACAATATCAGCGTGTGCGGCGGCGATGCGCTCAAGAATCGCCTCTTCTTCCGCAGGCGCGGGCGAACCTGCATAGCAGCCCGCAATCTGTAGCGATGGAGACAGTGCTTGCAGGCGGTGCGCGGCCTCTTCCGCGACTCCGGGGGCGGCACCCAACAGGTACAGCCGATACCCCTTGAGGGCGCAGCGTTGCGCCAGTGCTTGCAGCGTATCGGTACCCGTTACCCGTTCGGGTGTTGGCGTGTGCAGGTAGCGCATAGCCCACACAATCCCAATGCCATCAGGTGTCACCAATGCCGCATCATGAATGCATTGGCGAAAGAGGGCGTTCTGCTGGGCGGCCATCACAAACTCAGGATTTACCGTAATCACTTGTTGGCAGGGCAGCGCAGTGTCGTCAGTGTCGCTGCTTTCGCTAGCTCGCCGTTGCTCCACCAGCGCACCGATAGCATCCAAAACTTGCGCCTGTGAGAGGCGATCAACCCGTATCCCCAGCACAGATGCGGGTGGCTCGTTATAAGACATTGTATGTTCAGACATAGTTATTGACATCAAAAAATCACCTATAGTAGGGATGCCCCTTGTGGGCATCCGGCAACCATGAAGGTGCGAGCTTTCCTACAAAGAACATCGCCCCGAAGAAATTACCAATGAATAAGTTCAGATGTACTTTCAGAGACCACAACATCTGGGCGTGTCTCTTCAATATAGCGTTGCACGTGTGCTAAGATCTCCTCGGCGTGCTGACTACTATTACTGACACAACTCACGCCAATCTTCGCGATTTGCCATAAGTCCTGATCGTCAACCTCGGCAATCGCGACCTCAAACTTATTACGCACACGTGCCAGCACCGATTTTACGATCTGCCGCTTCTCTTTTAGGGTGTGACAATCCGGCAGATGCAATGTAATCTCGCAGACGCCTACAATCATGGTGCCTAGTATAGCACACTCTTCCCCTCTCTGTTACAATCTCTTACGATGGTATAGAACAAAAAAGGACTAAACATATTTTCACTATGCGATGCGTGGACGACGCGCCAAAGGAGCACATATGATCGAAACAGACGCGAACCAGCCCAGAAAGCTGCCAATGCAAGGGGTGGCCCAACCAACACGAGAAGAAATGTTACACCTGCCCAATTTTCATTTATCGATGCATCCGGTAATGGCCCACAAAGTCACCGCCTTGCGTGACAAGAAGACCAGCACACCGGAGTTTTACCGTCTCGTCAAAGAGATCGGTGCCTTGCTTGCCTATGAAGCGACCGCGAATCTGGCCCTTGAAGACCACGAGATCGAGACGCCACTCACTGCGATGCAAGGCAAACGTCTCGCCGGTGGCATTGGCATCACGCCCATCCTGCGGGCTGGTCTTGGGCTGGCTGAGGGCTTTCGCGAAGTCATCCCCGATGCCCAAATCTGGCACCTGGGACTGCGCCGCGACGAACGCACGCTGCAAGCAATGGAATACTACAACCAGTTGCCGCACCGCGTTGATCTCCAGGTCTGCTACGCCGTAGACCCCATGCTCGCAACTGGCGGCTCCGCCATCGACGCCATCAATATCTTAAAGAGGCGCGGCATCGCTCGTCTCTCGTATGTGGGCATTATCGCTGCCCCCTACGGTGTGCAGAAACTGGCACAAGCGCATCCTGACATCGATATTTATGTTGCCGCCCTCGATGAGAAGCTCAACGACATCGGTTACATTGTTCCCGGCCTCGGCGATGCCGGAGACCGTCAATTTGGCACATTATAATCCAATTTTCCGTAGGCGAAACCCTTTGGAATACCCCAAAGGGTCGCCCATTCCCTACGGAAATTTATTTGTCATCTCCCTACCGCCTATCTAGGAGAGGCTATCTATGTCATCAGCATTTTCTGACTCACCAGAGCCACGTGAACAAGAGCCGCAGATACCAGCAGCAGCACTACCAGAGGATGTACCTGTAGCAGAGGCAGAAACAGCCAGTGAGGGCAGCGAGGAACTAGATATCTCACCCACCCCAACACTACCTTCACCTGAAGAATTGTTGCCGCCCGAGGCGCAAGGTGAGGCCAACGGTGGCCCGCTGGGATGCTGTCTGGGCATTGTCGTGGGCTTGCTCCTCACCGCGCTACTTACCACTGGCCTCTCGCTGGCATTAGCCAATGGTGGCACGCTGAGCTTTGCCACCATCCCCGTACTCTTCATCGGCACCGTGCTTGGCGGCTATCTTGGCTGGCGCATTGGGAAGCGTGTCTACAAAGAATATGAATTGTCACCACGGCAAAAAAGGAAATTAGCGCAGCAGCAACGTCGACTCGAAGAGATGGAACGCAAAAGAAAACGTCAATCTTCTACCATGTAATAATTCCCTTTATGCGAAATACATATCAAATGAAAGAGGAGTAGCAATGCGTGTGGTTATCTTATGTGATATGGAAGGCATTTCCTGCATCCAAACGTGGGAGCAGGTTTCGAGTGGCAGCACCTTTTATGAGCAGAGCCGCAAGCTTTACACTGACGAAATGAATGCAGCCGTGCGTGGTGTGCGGGCGGCAGGAGCACGAGAAGTGATCGTCGTCGATTGTCATGGTGCAGGTGGTGCGCACAGCTTCAAAAGTTTCCTGCCCGAACACCTGGAGTCAGGAGCCGAATACGTCTTTGGCTATCCCTGGGCGCGTTACATCGCACCCTATGAGCAGGGTTGCGATGCCATCCTTTTCCTGGGCGCACACGCCATGGCAGGCACCGCCAACGGTGTCCTCTGCCATACCGTCTCGTCGGAAGCCTGGTATAATGCCAGCATCAACGGCACCCTCGTCGGCGAAAGTGGCATTCTGGCGGCCATCGCTGGCTGCTGGGACATCCCCGCTATCTTCGTTTCTGGCGACGAGGCCACCTGCCAGGAAGTCACAACTCTGCTGGGCAAAGATGTTGTGACGGCACCAGTCAAAACCGGGCTGGGTCGCTATGCCGCCCGCAACATGGCACCCAAAGACGCCTGCTCGCTGATCGAAATGCGAGCGGCCCAGGCCATCAGTATGCGCCAGAACTGGCCCCAACCTTATAAAGTGACGGGTCCAGCCACCTTCAAAATCGAACTGGCAACGCCCGACCGCGCACGCGACTTTGTGGGTCGTGCGGGTGTGCGCATCGAGGGATCGCGCACGGTCCTCTCGACCGCCGATACCTTCTGGCAAGCATGGGATCAGATATGGTACCGCAACTAAGATCATTACTTGCAACAAGGTACTTTCGGGTTGCTATTGTGCAAAACGTAACGGGCTAACGTACATATGTACAGAGGCATAGAATTAGTATGCCTGAATACATGATATCGAGTCGAGAAAAAAGATGACACAACACAACCATCACTCCGACATTGCCCATGATGTCGATTACCATATCGTCAATGGAGACCTCAACGAGCTGAATCGTAAAGAAGCTGCCTTGGCAGCGTACGAAGAGGCTATCCAGATATCTCCATACGAATCACGCTTCTACCAACGTAAAGGCCAAGTGCTTGAGCAACTAGGCCGTCTTGCCGAGGCAGAACGTGCCTACGAAGACGCGCTCCGCTTGAGCCAGAAGAGCTAAGTTTATTGATAGATATCTATATACGGAAAACGGAGAGGCGCGCACGGACCGAGTTGCTTAACGTGGTCAGATCAGCGAGAGAGCGTTGCATCTCGCGCATATGCTGCGTAATATCGCTGGTCATGAGCAAAATTTCTGCGACCGCACTCACTACAATTTGCGACCCTTGATCCTGGCTCTCGGTGGTAGCACAGATGCCCTGGATAAGATTCGCCATATGTTCAGTCACAATGCTAATCGCCTCTAGCGCGACACCCGTTTGCATCACCAACTCTGTCTGCCTCACCACCTGCTGCGTGTTCTGCTCAAAGCCATAGGAGACAACACCCGTCTCGTGTTGAATAGTACGAATATAGGTGCCTATTTTGCGCGCAGCCTCAGAACTATGCATCGCGAGTGAGCGAATTTCCTGGGCAATTACCGCAAAACCTTTGCCATTTTCACCTGAACGGGTGGCTTCAATGGCTGCGTTCAGGGCCAACAGATGCATGCGCGTCGTCAAATCGGCAACATCAGTCACGGCCTTGTTGATTTCCTGGCCACTCTCACCAAGTTTTTTCATGGTGCGCGTCGATTGCATCGCCGTCTCGCGTACCTTCCCCATGCCATCAACGGCGCGATCAATCGCCGTTTGTCCGTCCATCGTGACTTCCATTGCCTCTAGCGCACGCCGCGAAAGCTCTTCGGCCCGTTCATAGACTTGGTGCAAGACTTCCGCGATATCGCGAATAGCCGTGGATATCTGATGTACCTGCCGCTCCTGCTGGATGGTGTCGCGTACCAGAAACGCGGAGGTCCGTTGCACATTACGCATATGCTCATCAGCTGCATAGGTCATTTGCTGCACATTACCCAAAATGTCACTGATCGTCTCCGTCATCGCATTCATGGCTTTGCCTATCGGCTGCAATTTTTGGGGCAGTGGACGAATCCGCATCCGCAGGTCTCCGCGTTGTATCTGCTCCATGTCTTCGCGTAACTGTACAATACCCTCTTCTAACAGCAGACGCTCAGCCTCGCGCTCCTGAAAAATGCGTGCGTTATCAATCGCGATAGCCGCCTGATTCGCGAAAAGCTCAATTACTTCGATACCCTCGAGCGTGGGGCGTTTGCCATCCGCGGGATCGTCAAGCGAAAAAAAGCCTAATAGCTTGCTATCACGTGGGCTAAAAAGAGGAATGAGTAGCTCATCTTGTGGATGCCACCTCCCCTCGATATAGGTCTCCTGTGACAGGCTGACCAAGGAAGCAATATCTTGGAAGAGGTGCTGTTGCTGAAAGGGAATAAAATAACTTTGACTGATCAAAAAGGTAGGATGCATCAGCCGCTGTAATTGCTCAAGACTGACAGGGTTTTCTATGATAAAGTGCTGCTGCTCCTCTGAGAGGCCGGTAAAGGCGAGAGGGCGCACATAGGCATCGTTTTCCTGCACTAAATTGACGACAAGCATACGAAAACCACTACAGGCACTCATGGAAGCAACGACATGTTGGAGGACTTCGGATAACCCTGACTCTACCCTGAGTAAGCTACCCAGGCGAAGGAGTTCCTTAATCTGCTGAGAATGCCGTTGCCGCTCTGTTACAGAGAATAAATCTGGCACCTGCACCGTAGTGCTGGCAATGCTATGTATGCCGTTTCCATTCGTATGAGCAGCTTGTTCACTTGGAGAGCGGAAGCGTACCCGCAAAGGAATGGATTTGCCTTGCGGTCGATGCTCTCTTTGTTCCTTGCGTTCTGACATGAGCAGTTCTAACGTCCTTTTATGATGCCCAATCAGATGATCCTATAGGCATCATATATACCCTATATTCCCATATATCCATAAATTTCGCTAAAGCGGTGCTTCGTGAGGATATCACATTTTCTTCCTTGTGTACAGCTTATAGGAGTTATAAGGTAAAAGGGTCAATGCAGGCACTACACGCCAAA
>JBBPYR010000148.1:0-12654 GCA_038199755.1 Ktedonobacterales bacterium
CAGTAGTATTACTGCCACCGTAGAGCATGGGATGAACATCAAACTTGCCAGCAATCTTAGAGGTGGCAGGATCGTTGCCCAGCGAATAGGCATAAGGCCAGTTACGCATGAATACCGCGTCACCATTCTGCCAGGCAGAACGAGAATCCTCTTCCTTATACGTGGTCACAGCCGAAGGCGAGATCGTTCCTATCCAACTAACCATCTGTGTCAAAGCGGCTGTACCTTCTGCACTGTTGACGGTGATCTTCTTAGGATCTGTGGCATCCAGCACAGAACCGCCATAGCCGTTGATGACCTCAGAAAAGTTGCAGACGAGTCCTTCGTACTGTGCTCCTTGCCAGAGATAGCCAAACTTCGCCTTCGACGGGGATGCCCCCTTGGCCATGGTCGCCATCTCTTCCCAAGTGTTAGGAGGAGTTTTGATGAGATCGGTGCGATAGTACATCAACCCAGCATCGGTACGAGTTGGTGCTGCCCACAACTTACCGTTGTACGTACAGCCCGCGAGAGGCCCTGGCAAATAATTCGCCCGATCACTGGCAGGCCATTTATCATCCAAAGGAACTGTCCAGCCATTGGCACCGAATTCAGGAGGCCAGATGATATCCATCGGCATCACGTCGATAGAGCTGCCACGGGCACGTAGCATGGTCGTGAGGATGGTTAGAAGCTGACCGGTATCATTGGGGGCATTGTTATTGTATGTAACATGGACACCATTGTTTTGTCCATTGAACTTGCTTACAAGCCCTGCGTAGACACCGTTGGTATCCTTTTCAATATAGTTGACATTGACGGTTTGACCATTGCCACCGGTACTGTTGGTCGTACCACCGCAGGCTTCTAGCAACGAGACCGCTGCAGTACTAGTCAAACCAACAGCCATAGCACGCTCAAGGAAAGTTCGACGTGACATGCGTCCGGCACGGATCTTTGTAATTATTTCGTCGACGACTTGGCCCTGCTCAAGGATCATAGGGTTTCTCCTTTGAATAAACTACTTACGAGCATGGTTCAAAAGCACTCTTGGCTTTTCCATTTCCTTACCTACCATACTTCACTATTCATTGGTCTTCCCATTCGATAGATAGGGTATGTCTCAGGGAGGAAAGCACGTATGAGAGACAACCTTACCTCTTCTCTCAAAATCTGGGTGCAGTATGCGTATACCTTGCACAACCGATACGTGTCAGGAGTTTCAGCCTTGTGCTTGCAGTTGGCTCCTTTCTTCGCGGACACTTTCAACAGTACTGATTTATTCATCGCCTGCCCGCTTTAGCAACTACTAAACAATTACGCCACAGCGAGGACAAATCTCTCAATAAGTGAACCTTGAAGATACACAGCAATAGAAAGTGGTAGTTTTCAGGTTACTTGTTTCTAAGTATTGTGTAAACTATACCATAACATAAAATAAGCAAAAATTACTAGTGTACGCTAACTATCAAATGGTAGACCGTTCGGGGCAACTTATACATCAGATTGACAAGCCCCTCTATGCATCATACAATCATCACTAGGGGCCACTACAACCTCTTTTCGTATTGTTCATAGAGTAACTTCTTACCCTACGAGAGGGGGAGCTATAATGGATTCTGGACAGTCTCATTGGACGCACCGCCCTCTGCTATTGTATTATCTCTCAGCGTTGCTCGTCTTGTTGGCTGCATGCTCTCCTTTTTCTTCCATTCCATCCAGCCGACCTCCTCAACGCAGTCAACCCAGCCAATCTACCTATCCGCCTTCTCTCAAGGATGCTTTGATATATGACACGTTACGCCCGTTAGGAACCACGCTCTCTACCTATCGTGGCCACTTTAATGCTATCAGCGATGTGGCATGGTCCCCCGATGGAAAATACGTTGCCTCCGCTAGCTATGACAAAACGATACAGGTCTGGGATGCAGCAAGCGGAAAACCCCTGGTGATGTACCGCCAACATGCTGACCTCGTCAGTGCAGTGGCATGGTCGCCCGATGGCAAACACATCGCCTCCGCCAGTTTTGATAAAACCGTCCAGGTCTGGGATGCCACCACAGGCAAGCGTTTACTCACCTACACAGGGCATAGCAACGCCGTCACTGCCCTTGCCTGGTCTCCGGATGGTCAGCAGATTGCCTCTGCCAGTTTTGATAAAACCGTCCAGGTCTGGGATGCCAGCACGGGCCAGACAAGGTTTGTCTATCGCGGCCATTTTAACTGGGTCACGGCGGTCGCGTGGTCGCCCGACGGTAAGCATATCGCCTCTGCTGGTCTTGACCATACGGTGCAAGTTTGGGACGCCTCCAGCGGCAAACCCCTTGTGCTCTACCACGGACATTTCAATATCATCACTGCCGTTACCTGGTCACCCGATAGCACAAACATTGCTTCCGCGAGCATTGACAAAACCGTACAGGTCTGGAACGCCTCTAACGGCAAGCGTTTCCTGCTTTTTTATGTCGATACAGCTGATTGGGTGAATTCAGTAGCATGGTCGCCCGACGGTTTACGGATTGCCGCCGCCAATAAGAACAACACTGTACAGGTCTGGCCCGCGCTACAAACCAGAGAGACAAACACACATCAGCCACTCTTGATCTATCGCGGCCATCATAGCGAAGTGCTGACCGCTGTTTGGTCGCCAGATAGCATGCATATCGCCTCCGGCAGCGACGATGGGCAGGTTCAGATATGGCAAGCAGAATAAAAGAATAGGAAATTATTCCCCCTAGTTATCCACATTCTTGACAAATTCACCTCAATATATGTGGATAAACCCTGAAGGATTGTGGAGAAGTCTGACAAAGAGAGAAGTAGCATGAGAGGCCGATGTTTTACTTTCTACTCTCTCATGCTACTTCTCTGTGAATACTGCTAGGCTGCTGTAGGGACCAACTTGAGCGCGTCCCGTACCCGTTGAGGAGCGATTCGCCAAATGGTACGGGACGCGCTCAAGCTGGTCCCTACGGACTTTGCAACTTACTGTGTATGAAGTGCGGAAGCTACTTGGAGCGGGCGCGATCGAAACGCTTGGCCACTTCGCTCCAGTTGACCACATTCCACCAGTTGCCGAGATATTCGGGGCGGCGATTCTGGTACTTGAGATAGTAGGCGTGTTCCCAGACATCATTGCCCAAAATAGGATAGAGTCCATCAGTCAACGGGCTATCCTGGTTCGCGGTCGAGGTAACCTGGAGCTTGCCATCCTTGCCGAGCACAAGCCAGGTCCAACCAGAGCCGAAGCGTTTGACACCGGCATCGTTCACGGCAGCTTTCAAGGCATCGAGGGAACCAAAGGCCGCGTCAATAGCACTTGCTAGCTCACCCGTGGGGCTGCCACCAGCGTTGGGTCCCATGATCTGCCAGAACATGGAGTGGTTGGAATGACCGCCACCATTGTTGCGAACCGCAGTACGAATGGCCTCTGGCAACTCGTTCAGGCGACTAACCACCTCGTCAACATCCAGCGATGCGAACGCGTGGTCCTTCAGCGCATTGTTCAGGTTCGTTACATAGGTCGCGTGGTGTTTGTCATGGTGGAGTTGCATCGTCTGTGTATCGATGTATGGCTCCAACGCGTTGTAATCATAGGGAAGGGGTGGAAGTTCAAATGACATACATTTTTCTCCTTACTCAACTCATATATCGTACGAGGTAGATGACCTCTCTGCTGTAGCGGCTATTCAGCCGTGCCAGAACAGCGGACACGATGGGGTAAGCATACATTGCTCACGTTCATAGTTGTATGCGATAACATCACCCATTGTCAAGCACAAGGATTAGCCAAAATACATAAAATGCCAGCAATGCAGTGTAAACTGTTGACGCACCAGCATGAGTAGCATTTTATACCGATCTGACCATCTCTAAAAACTCGCGGTTGCCGCTTTCACGTTGCTGCAGGACAATACGCCTCCGCTGAAAACCAGCATGTTCATAGACGCGAATAGCCCGTTCATTCCAGGTGAACACATAGAGGCAGAATTGTGTAGGGGTGAACGCTTGGCGTGCGAATGCCAGACCAGCATTGACGAAATGTAACCCTAGACCTCTTCCTGTCATATCAGGCCGCAAACCTAGACCAAGCGGTAACATTCGCCCCTCAAGATAAAGCCCTGGCTCATCGCTCGCCCACACCAGTGCCGAGGTGCCAAAGCAGAAGTATCCTACTAACTCCTCTTCTGTATCACGCACAGCATAGTAAGGACTACCCGGCTCCAAGAGTTCCGTGACAGCCTCTTCGACATCAGCTAAGCCATCAGCAACCATATTGTAAACACTATACGGCTCATCGTATCGCCATGTCAGAATAGCTCGTGCCGTCATATCATCCATAAGCGTGAAGGTGTATTGCATTTTCCAAATCTCAAGCCTCATCATATATGAATTTTTGCGGTTCAGGTATTGGTCTTCCCCAATACTTATTGGCATCAATCCAGCTTTCAATTGCATCTTTACCCTGCTGAATAGCCTCTTCGTAAGTCTCTCCATGTGTTCTACATCCAGGGAGTTCAGGTACCGTTACTATATAGACGTCATCTTCATCACTCCATTGAATCACCATTGAATAGTGTTCGTATTCTTTATTCATCCCGTTACCCCCCTCTTGTCATTATGCTATAGCGTTGTACTTCATTATACCCAATTTCACGTGCGGTTAGACACATATGACCAAAACATTTTGTTGGACAGTTGTCAAAAGTGCCACTAAACCCTATCATTTTTGGAAAAAACATGCTATATTTGAAAAGCAATTTCGTTATACACCGAAGTTGTAGAGCTAAAGGTGTAACTGTAAAGTCGCTATTGGTGAATAATGGAGTTTAGTGTGTCTCAGGAGAAACAGGAACAGGATTCCGCCCACACAAAGCAAGTAGCAGTAAAAACTATTCTGATCATAGAGGATGATGTTAATATTGGCGATGTCTTCATTCAAGCTATCTCACAAGAGACACCACATATGGCTGTGCTTGCAGCGAATGCTGAGGAAGCACTGAATATGGTGAAGGCGCTGAAGCCCAACCTTTTCATCCTGGATTATCAGCTACCAAGCGTTAATGGCATCGAATTGTATGACCAGTTACATGCGATGAAAGAACTTGAGCACGTTCCCGCGCTCATGTTGAGCGCACGATTACCGAAACAAGAGCTACAAAAGCGCAACATCATAGGTATGCATAAACCCATCGATCTCGATGACTTTTTGCAACTGATTGAGAAGCTCTTGAAGTAAGTGTTCGTTTCATCTTTCCCTAACAGAACCTGCTCTGTGAGGTAGATCGCGAAGCCGAGAAACCTATCAGTGTGCTCTTACGCAAAGCTTAAAATAAAGTACTCATGGATTGTGTATATGTGACTCGCCATAGTCATTGTCCAATGCATCTAACAAATCTTGAAATGCCTGCACCAATTTATGGTTGCGTAACTTATAGTACACAATATTGCCTTCACGACGTGAGGTCACTAGTCCAACACGTGAGAGATGGCGTAAATGCTCCGAGGTGGTAGCCGCGGACAACCCTATCGCCCTTGCAATATCACCAGAACGTCGCTCCAAGTGTGTCGTGCCATTTTCATCGGGCAGAGCCAATAACTCTACGATATAGCGACGACTGGTATCGCAAACCGTTGTAAGAAACTTATCAACGAATGCGTCAATCTCAGAAGGACGACGAGGCATCTTGCTTTCCTGTGTCTCCTCTTGCGAGGATGAAGATTGGGGAGTAGACATAGCGCGCTCCTCCTAAAAAATAAAATAAGTGCGTTGTACTGGGATAGCACATCTTACATAAAGATGGGCTAGCCCTGTTTTCGTCTATTGTACTCTACCATAGCAATATGGGTAAATGAGAGAGTATAATTGAAGGGAACAGAAAAAGAAGCACTCAAGTCTTTGTTAGAACCTGAGTGCTTCTTTTCTTTATGAGGTGTTATCTATACAAGATGGCTAATAGCTTGCTGGTCTCTAGTTGCTTGACAATGTCTGTCGTTGGCTTTCTTTTTTGTCATTGATTATGCAGCTACACGCGGACGGGGAATGGGCCAGCCTAAATCTTTTGCCGTCTCAAGCCACAATTCTATGACCTCAAGCGCATTTTTGATGGCTTCATCGTAGGTCTTTCCGTGAGTCCTACATCCTGGCAGTTCTGGTACCGTGACAATATAGATGTGGTCTTCCTCGTCCCATTGAATGAGTAAAGAATAGTGTTCAGGCTTCATAACTGCTCCTTTAGCTTCTTCAATGCGTTTTCGACATCTCTCACTTGGTATTTCTCTGCATCATCTCCATCTTTACCTGAGATAACAACAGGCATTTCAGGAAGCAGATCGTGTACCCACATCGTATGACTTCCTTTTGCTGGTCGTTGTGTGAAACCTGCTTTTGCGAGAAGCCCTTTGAGTTTTCTAATTTTCGGCGGCATCGCTCTACAACCTTTCTACTGATTATACCATGCTCCTAGCGTTTAGTCTGTAATTTGTGCTTTAAGGCATAGCGATTTCTCGATAACAGCAAATCTGTATTCTCACGTGCTACCAGCAATGCAGCAAGAGGCCGTAAATAAGTTGGGTGACTTTCTGGATAGCAGTTCACGTTGACTGCTGTAATCACCAATCTTTGTCATATGTTGCCTTTCTGAATGCTCTCGTTCTATATTAGAGAAAGCAAAGATGAAAGGATGGAGTATTCGTCGTGCCAGAGAATGGAACCTCCGCGCAATCGTCCCGATTGGTAAGATTCTGCCTTGGGCTCTGGCGGATACTGCTCTATATCTGGGGCACGTTGATTGTCGGAATTGTAGTGAGTACGATTGCTAACTACAACACAACCACGACGGATACACCACTCTCCAAACTGTACCTTGTACACGATGCGCTTACCTACCCCATCCCTACATTTGCTAGTCTGGGTGCTTTGGTGTTGCTGACCATCACTGCATGGTTCGGTAGCCGGGAAAAAAAGGCCGTAATTCCGCACCCACTCTCCATGCAGGAACGGATACATGTGCTGGGTCGCTTGCGCTTGCGGTACGAACAGATGCAAGCACAATCATTACAAGACTTGGTACAGATAGAATTGGGATTGGCTTCCAGACCAGCAGCAATTCAGAATGCTGCGAGTCTATCTTTACGCCTCCCCGATCAGCCCGAACAACTCCTCCCTTCTCACTTCTCCATTGTAGATGCTTATGAGCAGGCACAGCAAGAATTGCTTATTCTTGGCGAACCAGGTGCAGGCAAATCGACCTTGTTGCTAGAATTGGCACATCACTTGGTAGAGCAGGCTGAGCAGGATACCAAGCAGCCGTTACCCGTTCTGCTACCGCTTTCCTCTTGGGCTACCAATCGTCTTCCTTTACAGGAGTGGCTCAGTGAACAATTTGTACTACTCTATGATGTTCCTCGCAATCTTAGTCGGCAATGGATACAAGCGGAACAACTGCTCTTTCTTCTGGATGGTCTAGATGAAATGGGAGTATCTGCGCGTACTGCTTGCATCACTGCTATCAATGCCTATCATCGTGAACACTTACAACCGCTTGTCATTTGTAGTAGAACCAATGAGTATGATACCGCCTCGCAGTATGAGCGACTTGCATTGCACAATGCAGTAGTTGCACAACCACTTTCTCTAAAGCTGGTCGATACCTACCTCAAGAATATTGGCAACCCTCTTGTAGCTTTACGCGCCGCACTGAAAAAGAACCCTATATTGGCAGAAATAGCAACTACGCCACTTATGTTGCAAGTCCTCATCCTCGCTTATCAGGATACCTCGGTACGAGAGCTTTCTAACAAGGAAACCCTATTACAACAACAGGTCTGGGATGATTTTGTACAGCGCATGGTTAGCCGTAAAGGAGATAAAAACCGCTATCCACTCTCCATCACCACAACATGGCTTGGTCATCTAGCACAACAGATGCGAGAGCACAACCAAACTATTTTCTTCTTGGAGCGGCTTCAACCTGATTGGCTTTATAAAAAGAAAAGAGTTCTTTATCAATGGAGCGTCGGGCTGAGCGTCGGGCTGAGCGGCGGGCTGGATGCTGTCATACAACACTGTATTTTGCGCTTTTGGCTCTGGCACACACACC
This sequence comes from Ktedonobacterales bacterium, assembly GCA_038199755.1. GTDB lineage: Bacteria > Chloroflexota > Ktedonobacteria > Ktedonobacterales > Ktedonobacteraceae > JBBPYR01. The sequence goes on from JBBPYR010000148.1 coordinate 8,082, forward strand.
TGTTTCCCTGGGGGCGGTGCCATTCCTTGAAGATGCCACTGCTTGTGCTCTACTTCGGAAGGTCGGTGGTGGATATAGCTTCATTCATCGTCTCCTATTGGAGCACTTTGCTGATTTAGACAATCAAGTCTCCTAGCGTAAACATAAGCCGTTCACAAGGCAACTGCTGTCACACTCGCTGTCAAATCGCTGTAATTTCCGTCACAATCTGTCGTGGCATAAGAATAGAAGCGGGTTGAGGACAGTGGGGTATGCGTTTGGGGGCGGCTGTGGTATAATTCCCTTCAAACAAAACCATTTGTTCTAACAGCCACTGTGGAGAGCAATGAGCAGATGGGAACAGATCGTACATATTTGTGAGGTAGAGCGATGTCTATTGGCAAGATCGTAAAATCGGACTCGCATATAAACTATGTTTGTCAGATTTACGGCCCACGCGAAGTCGAGGTTGAATTAACCCCTGCCGATTATGCGTTTGGCCGCTTTGTGCGTATCGCCATCCGTTCCGCGCAGGTCAATGACCCGATGGAGCTTGCGAAGTTTGATGGCAGTGGCAGGCAAGAGCCGGTCAACTACGCGGTTGGCGTTATCTATGACACCATCTTGCTGAACCCCACCTTTGGCTCATTGGGGCCACGCCTCTCCAACGAGACGCAGGTCGAACTGTTCTCCCCCGACTATATTTCAGAGAAGGCCGTGCTGGTCTATGTCATGGTGCTCGGCATGATGGAGCAGCGCATCACCGCGCAAGGAAAACTCAACACGCTCGCAGTGATGCACGGCGTACCTCTGCTGTCACTTGAACTCGGCAGCGAGATCGAAACCATGAGCGACGATGAAGTACGCGCCTTTCACTTTTTTCATGATCCCGCACGCCTGGACAACCCCGCTCCCTATTTGCATATGGGGTATCTGCCACATATCATCTCTCAGCGTAACAGCTTACTGCCAATGGTGACATTGGGCATCATTGATCAACTGGAAAAGCTCTTTCCCCAAAACCTAGCATTGCTTTCAATTGTCAAGCGGAATTTTGCGTGGCGGCTCAAGGTTGAAACCACCGGCTAATTGAGCCAAGGACAAGCATGAACACACAGGCCAGAAAGGTTCTTCGATGAACGATCAAAACAACACCAAGCCACTGCACACGTCATTCCGCAAGCCCGTAGGCATCACAAAAGGTCCCGGCGAAGCCACCCATGAGTATACCTTTGTTTCGCGTGATGAAGAACAAAAACTGAAAAACGGCGAATATGTCTATTACGAATTACTCGCGACCGAAACAGTGAACAACAATGGCAGCACGCCAGCAGACACCGTACACCGTGTGCTTGGACGCGTCCTCAAACGCGTGCCACTGCAACTTTATCCCGACACCTTTCTGGGTGAGCCAGAGATTACGCCCAATGAGGTCGCGTCCATGGTGGGCTATGATGCGCGTGTGAACGACCTTTTTGAACTGCATGTGGCCATCATGGGCTACTACGATGCCCTGACCGGCTCATTCATTAACCCTTGGATTCCGCCACAGTCGGGCAAACAAATATTTCTGGCCGATGATCACATGCTTGCCCAGATTCTCAGTCGTAAACAGGACAAGCAACCCGGTTCCGCGACCATCGGCTCTCTACTGACCCGCGCACCCATGGCCGTACCGATTGTGCTCTCAGTCAAAGATGTGGTCAGCACACACCTTGCCATCATCGCCAGCACGGGCGCGGGCAAAAGCTACCTTGCCAGTGTGGTGATCGAAGAGCTGATGCAGCCCCACAATAAAGCCTGTGTCTTGATTGTTGATCCACACGGCGAATACAGCACCCTCGACCAACTGATGAATGAGCCTCAATTCTCTGAGCCGGGCGATGGGCGCCACAATGGCTATCGGCCAGAGGTCAAGATTTATCAGCCAGATCAGGTCAAGGTGCGTGTCTCCTCGCTCAACATGGGCGATATGCGGCAACTGCTGACGGAAATGACGGAGAAGCAGCAATATCTACTGGGACGTGCCATGCGTAAAGTGCTAGAGATGCGCCGTGGCTCCCCCTGGAGTGTGGCAGACCTCAAGCAAGCCATTAAAGCGGTGGCGCGACAAAAAGGCGACGAGGACAACGAGGGAGCCGACGACTCCAGCACGGTGCATGCCCTGACGTGGCGCATCGAGCAACGTTTTGAGCATAGTTTTACCTTCGACGATACACAACATCTCGACCTACCAGAGATATTCAAGCCGGGCCAGTGTACCGTGTTGCAGCTGCATGATATTGATGAGCGTGACCAGCAGGTGGTAGTTGCCACCATTTTACGTCGCCTCTATCAGGCCCGCATGGATACCGAGCGTGGCAAGGTGCATTCAGGCGAATTCTATCTCCCCTATCCCGTTTTTGTGTTACTCGAAGAGGCACACCATTTCGCCCCCGGCGGTGCAGATGTCGTCTCGACAGGCATCCTCAAACAGGTGTTGGCCGAGGGCCGTAAGTTCGGGATCGGCGTCGGCCTCATCAGCCAACGCCCCGGCAAGCTGGATGCCGATGTGCTGAGCCAATGTCAGACACAATGTATCATGCGTATCGTGAATGAAATTGACCAGAAGAGTGTCGCTTCCGCCATTGAAGGCGTGGGGCGCGATCTGCTAGATAACCTGCCTGCACTCTCAAAAGGTCAGGTCATCGTCGCGGGTGCTGGTGTCAACACACCTGTCATCTGCCGCGTGCGCACACGCATCACCAAACACGGCGGCGAAAGCAAGGACGCACCCGACATGTGGCAGCAATACTTTAGCCCACAGGAGCGAGAAACGCGCCAGCGTGCCGATGCTCCCTTAAGCGGCAACAAAGGGTTCAATTTATTAAAATAAGAAGGACAAAAGATGGCAAGTCGTACATCAGTATCACTTTATACCACTGTGATTATCGCCCCGTTCGCCTGGGCTGGCCTGTTGCTGTTTACGCGCTTCATTCCACCGCATAGTTTCAGCGCGTTTGTCCTCTTTTTTAGCATTTTAAGCGTTGCGCTGATTTGCACACTGACCCCCGTTGCCTATGCGATTAACGAGCGTTTGCTGGCAACACGCCTCTATCATGCTACCATGCGGCACGCACTTCGTCAGGCTATCCTGCTTTCACTCGCGATTGTGCTCAATTTGATCTTGCGGGCCTTGCATAGCTGGAACATCTTTATGGCGATTGTCATTCTCGGCGCGGCTGTGATTATCGAAATTTTATCGCTGGCACGTAAATAAAGCACGATGCGTATCTTGCTGATTCGCCCCGGTGCCATCGGTGATAGTCTGCTCGCTTTCCCCATCATGCAGGCGTTGCGCACCCAACAGCGTGCAGTTCATATCACCTTTGTCAGTAATGGCGCGGTCCTACCGCTGGCACAAGCTTTTCAGCTTGCCGATGAGGTGTTCGATTACGGCCATCCCCTGTGGAGCGAACTCTTTCTGCCACCAGATCGCTATAGCCTGCGCTTCCGCACCCTATTGGAGCAGACCGACCGCGTTATCTGCTGGCTACACGACGATGATGGCATAGTCGTACAGGGTTTACAAGCACTGGGCATCAAGCATATCACTGTTGCACCTGGGCGTCCCGCGCCGGGAGTGCGGCTATACATTGTGGATTATCTGTCACAAACGATTGGTATGCAAGCAACTCCCGTATGGGTAACATCCATGTCGCCTGCCGTTGCCAAAGATGCCCCCATCGCCATCCATCCTGGCAGCGGTGGCACACAAAAATGTTGGCCGCTTTCCTCATTCATCACAGTTATTGAGACGTTGCTGCAACGATCTCTTCCAGTGCTCCTATTAGGGGGGCCAGCCGACCATGTGCGTATGCAAGAGATACAGCAGCACATGCGACAAGTGGGTGAAACACCAACAAAAAATGACGCCCTCTTCTCAACGCTGCTTGATGCCCCGTTAATAACGGTAGCGGAGCACCTACAACGGTGCCGAGGATATCTTGGCAACGATTCAGGCATCACCCACCTGGCTGCTATGTTGAGCATACCCACAATTGCTCTATTCGGCCCTAGCGATCCCGCTGTCTGGCATCCCATCGGCAGCCATGTCCATATTCTCCATGAGCCAGATTTGCCAGATATGTCGCCAGATACGGTGATGCGCGCATTAGAGGCGTTTATTCTTGTATAAGCAAGCATAGTGAGCAATAGCCCTTTTAGGGTATTTCTTGTATATATACAAAGAATTCACTATACTGATTTACTGTGACACCATAAAGAAAAGAGATGGAGAAACCGCCCCTACTGAAATGCTTCGGTTGTTGCGGTGAGGATGCCCACAAGGGACGGATGCCCACGAGGGACATCCCTACTAGAGGAGATAGTACTGTGATTGATGAGGAGACAGATAAACGACCTGTTTTCGCTAGGCAAAGTGGGCACACGCCCTCAGAAAAACTAGTGTTGTCAGCGGCCTCTCCCTTGCCTGCTGCTGATAGCAATCAGGCAAATGGGCATGAGCAGCATACCATTGCGATGCCACTCGAAGCACCATCCTATCAACCACCAACACCTTACCAACCACTCCCGGCCACATATGACGCATCGA